>CAZHVO010000021.1:0-16042 GCA_964536195.1 uncultured Planctomycetia bacterium | reverse complement strand
GTAAACCTTTTAATGGTTTTTTCGTCTAAATAAGTGGAGGACGAAAATATTAACCATTTAGGCAAAAAGCGAGGAGGTTTAAGATGAAGTGCATAGAGTTGAAAAAAGTAAGTGTGGTATTGATAATTTTGGTCTTAGCTCTAAACTTAGGTAATGCTTGGGCAGAAGAAGGCTATGCCGATACTCAAGGAACGCCTTCAGGTTATGATGAGGGGGAAAAGGTCGGTTGGCGTGGTGGCGATGCACCTCCAGGGTTAGCTAAAAAGGGTGAGCTAGAAAAATTAAAAAAGCTAAAGAAAGAAGACCCTGAGAAGTTCAAACAGGTTATAGAAAACCGCAAAAGTAAACTCAAAGAAAGACTTACTTATTTAAAAGAGAATAACCCTGAGAAGTTCCAAGTCCTTATGAAACAGAGGCAGGTTAATCAGAAGAAGAAACTCGAACACTTAAGACGTACAGACCCTGAGAAGTTTAAGGAAGTTGTAGAACACAGGAAGAGTGTTTTAGAGAACAGGTTGCAAAAAATAAAAGAAAATAATCCTGAAAAGTTTAAGGAAATTGCACAGAAGAGGAAAGCCAATCAAGCTAGGCGTCTTGAGCACTTAAAAAAGAGTGATCCTCAAAAATATAAGGAAGTTCTAAGGAAACATCCTAGCTTAGGAGATCGTGCCGAAGATATCCTTGATAGACGAGAAGATGTAAGAGATCGTAGAGAGGATGTAAGAGATAGACGAGAAGACCTCAGAGATAATAAAAAACACCCCAAAGGTAACCCTCCGGGACCAAAAGGTGGACCAGGAGCTGGGCCAAAGTATAAGAAAGATAGAGATGGTATTAAAGGGATAGATGGTGTTAGGGGGAGAGACGGTAGTGGAAATAAACCTCGAGACAAAAAGTATGGCGTCAGAAAAGGCGGTGGTAAGAAAAGATAAGGATTTTATAAATGCTAGCATATAACGAAAGCGAAATAATCGCTCAGGTTAAAGCTGGCAACTCAAGAGCTTTTTGTGAATTAGTGGAAAGGTATAAGGGGAGAGCTTTGAGTGTGGCTTACTCCTTTTGTGCTAATTACGAAGATGCAAAAGATCTTTCTCAAGAAGCATTTATCAAGGCGTTTAAAGCAATTAAGAGGTTTAGGACTCAATCAAAGTTTTATACTTGGTTTTATCGTATATTGGTTAACATCTGCAAAGATTATCTCAGGCGTAGAAAGAGAAGTAAGTTTATTAAGCTCTCTGTAAGATTCAGGTTAAAAGATGGCTTGGTTGAAGGCGAGGATATTTTTGAGAGTGTTGCTTCTAGTGCTCCTGGTCCTGGACAGCAATTGCTAGACAAAGAGTTGGGGGCACACTTAACAAAGGCAATAAGCTCTCTGCCCGAGAAGCAGAGAATGGTATTTACACTCAAGAATATTCATCGATTAACCTTAGCCGAGATAGCCGAGATTACTAACTCTGCTTTAGGAACTGTAAAAGCTAATTTATTTAAAGCAACAATGAATTTGCAAGCTAAGTTAGAAGGATATATCAAAGTAAATATTCCTGGAGGTGTAAAATGAAAAGATGTAATTTTAAGGACAGGGATCTCATAGCTTATTGCTATGGCGAACTTAGTCAGAAAAAGCTAAAGGAGATTAAAGAACATCTTTCCATTTGCGAAAGTTGTTTTTCTAAGGTGCAAAGTCTTGAGAAGGCCTTCGAGTTAGTTAAGGAACAGAAGTTGAAGAAGGTCCCTGAAGGTATTTTGAACAATTACACTCAAGAAGTATATGCGAAGATTAACAAGGGGGAGAAGGAAACCTCAGTCAATCTTTTAAAGGAAAGAGGGCTAGATTTAGTAGAGGGCCTTCGTTCGATTTTCTCTCCAAAACTTGTTCCAGTTCTTGTTACTGCTTGTGTTGCTATTTTTGCTTTTGTATTTATGCAACAGAGTAAACTTGGGTCAGTTAATTTAATAGATCAAGAAGTAGCTTTGTTTGAAGAGATCGGCGAAAGTATAGAAGGAATTTTTCTTGAGAGTGATGAAGAAGGCATCTATCAAGCGATAGAGGATTCAGACGAAATCATTCTAGCTCAAGCTGTAGATGAGATTGAGTCAGAAGGCATACTTGATGATTTCGATCTAATCCAGGAGCTGGGAGAAGAAATTGATATCAACAGTCTTATTGAGGATCTTGATATTTTAGACGAATTAGATATAGAGTCGACTTGAAGTTATCAGAGACAGATTTTTGTTGCAAAAACTAACCAGCCAGTGTGGGAAGGCATCCTTTGTTCCGGCCGAGTTTTTCCTCTTCTTACCAAAATCTTTCGCAAGAGAATTTCCATTGTTTCAATATTTATGAATCCTTTTTCTTCCAGTGTAAATACAGTCTTGGTAAGTTGCTCAAAGGTAGGGCATATTGTAGCAAGCCTAGAGCCGCCCTTTAGTGACTTATAGGCAGCGTCAATTAATTCCCAGGGGCTTCCAATATCAATCATTATGAAATCAGCTTCTTTTTCATCGAACTCATCGGTTATTTCTTGATGTTTAAATTCAACCCACTCGCTTAAACCATTCTTTTCCAAATTCTTCCTGGCATTATCTAAGAACTCTTTATTTCTTTCATAGCTATAGACACGACCGTTAGGCCTTACGAAATTGGCTAAAGCTGTAGTTAGGGCACCACTTCCGATACCAGATTCGATTACTTTTGCTCCCGGGAAGATATTGCCTCGGGTAAGAATCATCCCAATATCTTTAGGATATAGAATTTGGGTTTTTCTCCTGACCTTCATTATTAGCTCATAAAGGTAGGGGCGTAGAATATAGAAGGGAACTCCTAGGTTCGTTTCCACTTTTTCGCCAAATTTTCTCCCGATAAGAGAGTCAACTTTCAAAAAACCCTTGTCTGTATGTAGGGTTTTTTCTTTAACCTTAAGAAGGAAGTTCCTTTTGTCGTCATTGTAGAGGAATATGAGGTCTCCTTGCTTTATCATAGTATAAAATATATCACTATAAAAATATCTTGCAAGTAGATATTCTTTGTATTAAACTTTACTGTTATGTATGTAATCTTGCAAAGCAAGTTTATTGAGGCGAAGCCTCAATAATATATTATATCCATAATGGCTAATACTGGGAAACAAACTTTAAAATAGGAAAAAAGAGGCAGTAAGAGCATAGAATGCTATTGTAGGTAGAATATGAAGTATATCATTATTATCCCCGATGGTGCTGCTGATTACCCAATTGATATCCTAGGGGGCAAGACTCCTCTAGAGGTAGCAGATACGCCCTTTATGGACTCTTTAGCTAAAGACGGAGCTTTGGGTAGGGTTAAGACTATCCCCCGAGGATTTGCTCCTTCTAGTGACGTAGCTAATCTTTCTTTACTCGGTTACGATCCCGAAGATTATTATACCGGTAGAGGACCACTTGAAGCTGCAAATTTAGGGGTAGAGTTAGGTAAAAAAGACTTAGCTTTCCGTTGTAACTTCATTACTACAGCTGAAGGTAAGCTCCATGATTATAGCGCTGGGCATATAACTGACAAAGAAGCCAAGATACTTATTGAACATGTTAATAAGAACCTAGGCACAGACAGTATTGAATTCTTTTTTGGAACTAGTTATCGTAACCTTATGGTCATTCGGGGTGGGGCAGATTTAGGTTTAGATAAAATAAAATATTTTGCTCCCCATGATATTATGGGCAAGGAGATATCTAAGTATTTACCTAGGGATAAAAACAGTAAAATTCTCCTTGACCTTATGAATCGCTCTAAAGATATTCTTGGGTCTCATGAGATAAATAAGGTGAGAATAGATTTAGGAGAAAATCCTGCTAATATGATTTGGCTCTGGGGCTGTGGACCTAAACCAACAATGCCTCTTTTTGAAGATGAGTATGGAGTTAGGGGTGCGGTTATCTCAGCTGTAGATTTAATAAAGGGTATTGGTAGAATAGTAGGATTAAAGGTATTGGAGGTTGAAGGTGCTAATGGTTATTATGATACTAATTACTTGGGTAAAGCCGAGGCGGCAGTAAAAGCATTAGAGACTTGCGATTTTGTTTTTATCCACATAGAGGCTACTGATGAAGCTAGTCATAATCAAGATTTACGAATGAAAATAGCTTGCCTTGAAAGGATAGACAAGCTTGTTGTTGGAACTGTACTCGAGAAGTTAAAGGATAAAGATTTTCGGATTCTGATTACGCCGGATCATCCTACCCCAATTAGCCTAAGAACGCATACTGATGAACCTGTGCCTTTTTTGCTCTCTGGTTCAGGAATAGAAAAAGATGATTTTTCTTCCTATTCGGAGAAAGAAGCCCAAAATAGTTCGCTTTACTTCGACAAGGGCGTTGATTTGTTAAAACATTTCCTTGCCAAATGAGCACAATCCTTTTTATCTTAGTTATTGGTTTACTCATCGGGGGTTATGTTATTTATGGCCGTTATCTGGGCAGAGTATTTGGCATTGACCCTCAGAGAAAAACACCAGCTCATACTAAATACGACGGCGTCGATTATGTTCCAGCAAGAAATTGGTTAGTTATTTTTGGCCATCACTTTGCTTCTATTGCCGGAGCCGGACCGATAATCGGACCGGTTTTAGCCTATCTGTGGTGGGGTTGGTTAGGGGCACTTATCTGGATTGTCCTGGGAACAATCTTTATCGGGGCAGTACATGATTTTTCTTCTCTGTTTATTTCTATAAGAGAAGAAGGAGCAAGCATTGGCCATATCTCACAGAAATATATCTCTAAGAAAGGAAGTCTATTTTTTCTCATATTCTTATGGTTCGCTTTAATTATCGTTATTGCTGTGTTTGCTGCTATTTGTGCAAAAAGCTTTATTGAACAACCTCAAATAGTAGGTTCGTCTTTAGGCTTAATCCCGGTGGCTATGTTTGTAGGATTTTTAATTTATAAGCTAAGAGTGAATATCATCTTAGCTACTCTCATCGGAGTGAGTTTTTTAGGGGCCTTGATTTTCTGGGGCAGTTCTCATCCTTTGCAATTAGGCGGATCTAGCCCTTATGCTCTTTGGATTATAATCCTTTTTGTCTATGCTTTCTTTGCTTCGATAATTCCGGTAAACATTCTGCTTCAACCCCGGGACTATCTAGCCAGTTTTTTACTTTTTTTTGGTATTGCTGTAGCTTTTATCGGACTTATCATAAAACCATTTCCTATTAGTGGAGCTAAGTTAATTAGTTTTAGTGCACCGGCTGGCTATCTTTTTCCAATGATGTTTATAACTGTTGCTTGTGGCGCAATATCTGGTTTCCACTCTCTTGTTGCTAGCGGAACAACTTCTAAGCAACTAAGTAATGAGAAAGATGCTCTCAAGGTGGGTTACGGGGCTATGATTTTAGAAGGAATTTTAGCAGTAATAGTCTTATTCTGTGTAGCTTTTGGTTTAAAGAAAATACCACAGGGAGTAACCGAGATAGGGATTTTTTCTTTAGGGTTTGCCAAGGTA
Source organism: uncultured Planctomycetia bacterium (assembly GCA_964536195.1). Lineage (GTDB taxonomy): Bacteria > Omnitrophota > Gorgyraeia > Duberdicusellales > 4484-171 > Susulua. Next base: position 10,572 of record CAZHVO010000021.1, on the reverse strand, counting down.
GGATTTTTCCTAGGCGGTTGGGGGCAATTTATCGCTCTACTAATTGTTAATGCTTTTATTTTAACCACCCTTGACACAGCTACGCGGATAACCCGTTTTATAACTCATGAATTGTTTAAAATAGATAATAAATGGCTAGCTACTTTACTGGTCGTTGTCGTTGCCGGATACTTCTCCTTAACTGAGAAGTGGCAGATTCTCTGGCCAGTATTCGGTGCCTCTAATCAGCTGGTAGCCGGTTTGTCTTTAATCGTAGCTAGTGGCTGGTTATTTTGTAGAGGAAAAAACTATAAAATTACCTTAATTCCTGCTATTATAATGATTGTAGTTACTCTCTTTGCTTTAGGGTTTCAAATAGTGAGTTTTCTTCTTAATAAGAATTATTTTCTTTTAGGGATATCTTTGGTACTCATATTCTTTGGTATTTCAGGGATGTTTGAATTTAGGAGATTAGTAAAATGCCGAACAAGCGAAAAAACAAAATAATTGTTCAAAAATATGGGGGTAGTTCAGTAGCTGATCTGGGAAAAATAAAGAAAGTTGCCCAAAGAGTTGTCTCTTATGCGAAAGAAGGCAACAAGGTAGTTGTAGTTATATCAGCAATGGGCGATACTACTGATGAGTTGGTTAGTCGGGCAAAAGAAATTAACCCTAACCCTTCAGACCGCGAGATGGATATGTTAATGTCGACCGGAGAACAACAATCTTGTTCTTTGTTGGCTATGGCAATTCATCAGTTAGATAGGGAGGCAATATCATTTACTGGTGCTCAAGTTGGGATAATTACTGATACTTATCATACTCAAGCTAAGATTTTAAAGATTGAAACCAAACGGATTAAGCAAGAGCTAGCTAAAGGCAACATTGTTATTGTTGCTGGGTTTCAAGGCTTGACTAAGACTTCAGAAATAACCACTTTAGGACGAGGCGGTTCAGATTTAAGTGCTGTAGCTCTAGCTGTATCTTTAAAGGCCGATCTATGTGAAATTTACACTGACGTAGAGGGTGTATATACTGCTGATCCGCGAGTTGTCCCTGAGGCAAAGAAGTTAAAGGATATTACCTTTGATGAGATGCTTGAATTGGCATCTTTGGGTGCTCAGGTTATGCATACCCGGGCAATTGAGGTAGCAAAGAAATTTAATATTCCGATACATGTAAGAGGCAGTTTCACTGAAAAGGAGGGAACAATAATTATGCAAAAGTCATCATATATAGAAAAACCAGTAGTAAGAGGCATAACTCTTACCAGCAATGAAGCAAAGTTAACCTTATGTAATGTTCCTGATAAGCCGGGAATTGCTGCTCATCTATTCAACGAATTAGCTCGAAAAAATATTAATGTAGATATGATTGTTCAGAATGTAAGTCATAAGAGAACAACAGATATTTCTTTTACCGTACCCAAGAAAAATCTTACCAAAGCTCTTAGAATTTCAAAGAGTATCTCTAAGAGTGTTGAGGCCGGAGAAGTTATCTCTAATGAAACTATAGCCAAGGTTTCTGTTGTTGGTGTAGGAATGAAATCTCATTCCGGAGTAGCGGCAAAATGTTTTTCGGTTTTAGCAAAAAATAAGATTAATATTGATATGATTTCAACTTCCGAGATTAGCATCTCTTGTGTAGTGAAGAAAGCCGCTGGTAAAAAAGCATTAAAAGTTCTTCACAAAGGATTTAAATTAGATAGAATAAAGTCATAGAGGAAGGGGTTAAATGTATACAATCTCCGCCAAAGGCGGAGGAGCGGTTTAGGCGAATCCTAAACCGGCACATTGTATCCATCAAAGCTATTAACTGGACAATAAAGCTTTGAACTGAAGTAAAAAGTAATATAGCAGAAAAAACTAGTGTAGGTAAAAGATGAAAAAAGTATATATTTACGACACGACTTTGCGGGATGGAACCCAGACTGAAGGGATATCTTTAAGCTGCAAAGATAAGATCAATATCGCTAAAAGATTAGATGATTTTGGTATTGATTTTATTGAAGGCGGTTGGCCATTCTCTAACCCCAAGGATAAAGAGTTCTTCGAGTATTTTAAGAAGAATCCTTTAAGGAAAAGCAAACTTATTCCTTTTGGTTCTACTGCTCATCCTTCAAAACCAGCTAAGGATGATAAGAACCTTATTAGCTTGCTTGAGTCAGAGACTGAGTATGTTACTATTTTCGGTAAAACTTGGGATTTGCACGTAAACGAAGTTTTGAGAATAAAGCTTGAAGATAACCTTAGGATTATCTCCGATAGCGTAGGTTTCTTGACGAAAAAGGGCAAGAAGGTCTTTTATGATGCTGAGCACTTTTTTGATGGCTATAAAGCTAATTCTGATTATGCTCTTCGTTCAGTAAGGGCAGCTATAGAGGCTGGGGCAGAGCTGATTGTCTTTTGCGATACTAATGGCGGAACACTTCCCAATGAGATTAAAACAATTATACAGGAAGTAAAAGAAAAACTTTCTATAGATGAATTTGGCATACATTGCCATAATGATCTGGGTCTGGCAGTAGCAAATTCTATAATTAGCGTAGATGCCGGTTGTATGCATATCCAAGGAACTATGAATGGCTATGGCGAAAGGTGTGGAAATGCAGATTTAGTACCGATAATGAGCATATTACAGTTGAGAATGGATAAGGATATTGTGCCTGGTGAGAAGTTGGCTGAACTGACCCATATCTCTCATTTTATAAGTGAGGTTTGCAATATGTCTCACAGTGATAACTACCCTTTTGTCGGGCGAAGTGCTTTTGCCCATAAGGGAGGAGTGCATATTGATGCCGTAATCAAAAATCCTCGAGCCTATGAGAATATTGATCCAGCTTTAGTAGGAAATAAGAGAAAGTTTGTTGTCTCCGAGCTGGCTGGAAAGTCTACTCTAGTAGTAAAGGCTAAAGAGTTAGAGTTTGATTTAGATAAGAAGTCAGATAAAGCAAAGGGTTTACATAAGCTTATTCAAAAGTTGGAAAGCCAAGGATATCAATTTGAAGCTGCTGAAGGATCTTTTAAATTACTACTTCAAAAGGAATTCAAGAAACACAAAAACTTTTTTGAACTGATAGGTTTTAAAGTTGTTGTTGAAAGAAAAGAAGATAATAAATTAATTTCAGAGGCAACAATAAAGCTAAGGATTAACGGAAAGATGGAGCATACAGCCTCTGAAGGTGATGGTCCGGTTAACGCTTTAGATAACGCTTTAAGAAAGGCTCTAACTAAGTTCTACCCTACCCTCTCTAAAATGCACCTTACTGATTTTAAGGTCAGGGTCTTAGATGAGAAGGGTGGGACTGCGGCAAAGGTTAGGGTTCTGATTGAATCCCAGGATGAGGGAGATAGTTGGTCAACTATTGGCGTTTCTGAGAATATTATTGAGGCATCTTGGCAGGCTTTAGCCGATAGCGTTGAGTATAAGCTCCTTAAAGATTTAAAATAAAAAGGATAAATCCCCCCTTAATTTACCCCTGAGAATACAAAATGATAACAAAAGGAAGGGGCTAATTTCATTGTTGTCTTTTTGGGAGCCGATGATATAATCTAAATTACTATGAAAGGCGCTAAAATCTTAATAGAAAGCTTAATTCGTGAAGGGGTAGAGGTAATTTTTGGCTATCCTGGGGGAACGGTTATACCCATTTTTGATTGTTTATACGATGCCCCGATAAAGTTTATTTTAACCCGTCACGAGCAGGCAGCTGCCCATGCTGCTGATGGCTATGCTCGCTCTACCGGTAAGGTTGGAGTTTGCTTATCTACTTCTGGGCCAGGAGCAACTAATTTAACTACTGGTATCGCTACTGCTTATATGGATTCAGTACCAATTATTGCAATAACTGGCCAGGTAAAAACGTCTTTAATCGGTAATGATGCTTTCCAAGAGGCAGATGTTACCGGAATAACTCGTTCTATCTCAAAGTATAATTATTTAGTAAAGGATGTAAAAGATCTTGCCTATACTGTAAAGGAAGCTTTTTATTTAGCCAATACCGGAAGACCAGGACCAATAGTTATAGATTTACCAGTTGATGTGCAGATTCAAGAAGCAGATTTTAACTATCCTGATAAAATTGAAATGAGGAGTTATAATCCTACTTGTTATGGCCATCCTGGCCAGATAAAAAAGGCTTTAAAGTTAATCTATGACTCCAAAAAACCAGTAATTATTGCTGGTGGAGGGATTTTGATATCAGAAGCCCACAATGAACTTCTAAAGTTTGCTGAAAAAGCTAAAATTCCTGTTTCTACTACCCTTATGGGTTTAGGGGGGTTTCCTTCTACAAATAACTTAGCTTTAGGCATGCCTGGGATGCATGGTACTGTTTATGCTAATATGGCTATTACCGAAAGTGACCTTCTAATTTCGATTGGGTCACGCTTTGATGATAGAGTTACTGGTAAACTTGATGCTTTTGCTCCTGAGGCAAAGATAATCCATATTGATATTGATCCGACTTCAATAAGTAAGAACATAAAAGTAGATGTTCCTATTGTAGGAGATGCCAAAAACATCTTAGGCCAGCTTATTGAGGAGATAAAGGAGTCTAAACTTTCAGATTTAAGTAAGTGGCATAAGAAGGTGAAGGATTGGAAAAAAAAGCATCCTCTCACTTACAACAAGAATAATAGTGGTAAAATAAAACCTCAGCATGTTATTGAAGAGATTTATAACCAGACCAAAGGAAAAGCAATTATTGTAACCGAAGTAGGACAAAATCAGATGTGGGCATCACAGTTTTATAAGTATGATTATCCGCGTCAATTCTTATCCAGTGGCGGCTTAGGAACTATGGGGTATGGTTTTCCGGCAGCAATTGGTGCAAAAATAGCTAATCCTAAAAAGGAAGTTATTGTTATTGCCGGGGACGGTTCGATACAAATGAATATTCAAGAATTAGCTACCGTAAATACTTACAATGTGAAAGTTAAGATAATTATTTTAAATAACGGCTACTTAGGAATGGTAAGACAGTGGCAGGAACTTTTTTATAATCGGCGTTATTCAGGAACTCCTTTAAAGAATCCTGATTTTGTAAAAGTTGCTCAAGGTTACGGAGTTAAAGGTCTCAGGGTCAAGAAAGTCAGTGAGGTAAAGGCGGCGGTTAAAGAGATCCTTTCGGCAAAGACACCGGTTCTGGCTGATTTTTTGATTGAACCTGAGGAGAATGTATTTCCGATGGTACCGGCTGGTGAGGCGATTAACAGAATGATCGGGGGGATGGCATAATACCATGAGACATACTGTACAAGCTTTGGTTGAAAATAGATTCGGAGTTTTGGCCAGAGTTGCCTCTTTATTTAGTGCCCGGGGATACAACATTGAATCTTTAGCAGTTGGCGAGACTCAGGATTCCACAATTTCTTGTATGACTATTGTTGTAGAAGCTGAGGATGAGAGAGTATTAGAGCAGATAAAGAAACAGCTCCATAAACTTATTGATGTAATTACCGTAATTGACTTTACCCGCCGAGATTATATTGATAGAGACTTGATTCTAATCAAAATATTAAACAATGGCGAGAATAAGAAGGTTATAGAAAAATTGGTTAAAAAGTTTCCGATAAAAATCATTGACCAGACTAAAGAAGATTTTCTTTTAGAAATTTGTCCTGACCGTCACCAGGAAGATGAGATTTTAAAAGAGCTAAAAAGTTTAGGGATTAAGGAATTGGTAAGAACTGGAAGAATTGCAATAGGCAAATAAAGGAGGAAACATGGCTAAGATGTATTACGACAAAGATGCTAATCTAGATGTAATTAAAAATCTTAAAGTAGCTATTATCGGTTATGGCATTCAGGGTCGGGGACAGGCCTTGAATTTAAGAGATAGTGGCATTGAGGTTTTAGCTAGCGAATTAGAGGGCACACCAAATTACCAACAAGCTAAGAAAGATGGTTTTGATGTTGTCTCTGCACAGGAAGCGGCTAAGCAGGCTGACATTATCCAGATATTAACCCAGGATCATGTTCAGGGCATGGTTTATAAAAAAGCAATAGAGGCTAACCTTAAAGAAGGTAATGCTCTTGTGTTTTCCCACGGGTTTAACATACACTTTAAGCAGATAGTGCCACCAAAGAATGTAGATGTTTTTATGGTTGCGCCTAAGGGGCCCGGTGCTTTGGTAAGAGAGCAATACGAGCAAGGCAGGGGTGTTCCTTGTTTGATAGCTGTATTTCAGGATTACAGCGGCAAGGCTAAGGATAAAGCCCTAGCCTATGCTAAAGCAATAGGCGGAACAAGAGCCGGTGTTATTGAGACTACCTTTAAAGAGGAAACTGAAACTGACCTTTTTGGTGAGCAAGCAGTACTTTGCGGTGGTACCTCAGAGTTGATAAAAGCAGGTTTTGATACTCTAGTTGAGGCCGGATATCAGCCCGAGATTGCTTACTTCGAGTGTTTACATGAACTTAAACTAATTACTGATCTTATTTACAAGAATGGTATCTATGGTATGCGGAAGAAAGTTTCTGACACCGCTGAGTACGGAGATATAACTAGAGGTAAAAGAATCATTAATAAGCAGACTCGTGAGGAGATGAAGAAGATCCTTGGTGAGATTCAGTCAGGTTCTTTTGCTGATGAATGGATAAAAGAGAACCAAGATGGTCGGCCAAACTATAACAAGATAACTGAAGAAGAGAAAGGACATCCAATTGAGAAAATAGGAAAGGAACTTCGGGGTATGATGCCTTGGATGGAATAGATTACTTATAATCTTAAACGTTAAGGAGGAGGAGATGAATAAGTGGTTAGGCTTAAGTTTGGTTGTCGTAATTGCTGCCGTGGGGTCAGTTTTCGCATTTACGTTAATTTATCAAGCTAAACCAGTAGATCAACTAGAGAGCATTATTCCTGCTGATGCCATATATTATCTCTATACCCATAATCTCAATAAGAATGTTGATGATTTCCACAAGTCTCCATTTTATCAAAAGTTATCTCAGCTTTCTTTATACCAGAAATACCTAGTTCCTGAACTTGAGAAAATTAAAGAAGAGACTTCTCTCCTGCAAGATGTTTTTTCTAGTGATTCAGCTTTGGCTATATTCTCATCACCTGCTTCTTTGCCTAAGCCAGGAGACCTTAATATTGGATTGAATATGTCCAGCAATTTGCTTGTGCTGGCTAAACTTGATGACAAGAACATTGGGAAGACTGTCAACAATATTTATAAACAATTGTCAAAGGACAAGATTCGTAGTGTTGAGAAATATAAGGGTATTAAAATAACTGCTTACACTAAACCAGCCGAGGGAAATAAGCCAGAGCAGGTTACCAATCTCATTCGTTTAGGCAATGTCATAGCTTACAGCAATGATAGTAAGATTATAAAAGAGTCGATAGATCTCTATAAAGGCTTAAGTCAAGACTCTTTATTGAGTGATAGTACTTTTGGAAAAGTTACCGCAAAGTATAGCCAAAGCAAGAAAGAGATTCTTCTCTGGATCTATGTGAACCACCAGCAATATTATAAGGATATGCTTTCAGCCTTTGCTAAAGAAAGTCTTGATCAAGGCGATTTGTCAATTGGAGGGGGAATTCAGTTTGGTAAATTTAGAGATTTCATAAAAAGCTTTGCCGATGTATCAGTGGGAATGGTTGCTTCTCTAGACTATGCTGAATCAGGGGATGGTTTAGTCTGGGAGGGGTATCAGCTCTTTGATCGCAGCAAGGATAAGTTTAATATTCTTGATGTATTCATATCTTCTGGCTCCAGAGCTGATATCGTTAATGTTACCCCGGCCGATATAATAGCCTGCCTGGGAATCTCCGGTAATCCTTCTAGTTACTGGAATTACTTTAAACAAATTCTATCAATTTTTGAAGATATTGCGCCGGATCAAAAGAGTTTAGCCTTTTCTCCGATGCCATTTTTTAGTCCTTTGGCAGCTTTAGAATTTGCTGAATCATTCTTGGGAGTTAGCTTTGAGAAAGATATTTTGCCATTACTGGGCTCAAATACTGCCGCAGTTTTATCAGGTTTGGAAGATGTAACATTAGATTTTTCTCAAAATCAGGGATCAGAACAAGGAGAGGGGCCACCTATTGGTTTTAGCAAGATACCTATTATTTTACCTGATTTTTCTATTATTTTACAGGCCAAGGATAGTCTTAGGGCTAATCAGCTAAAAGACATAGTTATTGAGAGAATAGTGCCTAAGGTAAATAGTTTTATCAAAGACAAGATGATAGCAGCAGAAAAAGCCAAGGCTAAGGAAGATCAAGATATAACTGGAGAGTCCGAGCCAATAGAGGACATATTCCAAGTTAGCTCCCAAGACTACGCAGGGTGCGATGTCGATGTAATTTCAATTAAATACGCTCCGATTCAAGATTCTGAGACTGAGCTGAATCTTTTTGTCCTTGATGATTACTTTATTTTTTCCTCATCGGAGCTCGCAACAAGAGAAACTATTGCTGTTGATAAGGGGATGGCTAGTTCTTTAGGAGCTTATCTTGATCAGGAGCTTCCTAGTGGCGCGATAGTCTCTGATTACTCTTCTATTTATATGATTGATTTCGCAAAATTAATAAAAAGTATTACCGAAAGTAAAGTATTTGGGTTTGTTAAACCGACCGTTACTATGGCTAGTAAGGGTGAAGTAACCGGGGGAGACATCGATTCAATCATCGACATTCTTGATGATATTTCAATATTTGTTAATACCTACGAGATGTCTGAAGACGGAATAGGTAGGAGTTGTGTCTATCTTGGAATAGACGGATTAGGCCAGTAAAGATATGGAAAAGATTATTATCTTTGATACTACCCTAAGAGACGGAGAGCAGGCTCCCGGTGCTTCCTTAACTTCTGAACAGAAGTTAGAAATAGCATATCAATTAGAAAAATTAGGTGTAGATGTTATTGAAGCTGGTTTTCCTATTGCTAGCCCTGATGACTCCAGAGCCGTAGATCTTATTGCTCGGAACATAAAAAAGAGTTCTATTTGTGGCCTAGCAAGATGTTTACCTAAAGATATCGAAGCTGCTCACAAATCATTGAAGAGAGCAAAACACCCTCGCATCCATATCTTTTTAGCCACTTCCAAGATTCACCTCAAGTATAAATTTAGAAAAGCTGAAGCTGAGATTTTAGCCTTGGCTAAAGGAGCTACTAAGTTTGCCCGTAACTTATGTTCTGATATTGAGTTTTCTCCTGAGGACGCTACTCGTTCCAAGAAAGACTTTCTTTATCGGGTTATTGAAACTGTTATAAGGCAAGGAGCAAGGACAATAAACATCCCTGATACAGTAGGATATTCTTATCCCCAGGAGGTTTACTCCCTGATTACTGATATCCGCAATAATGTTCCTAATATTAATAAGGCAATTATAGCTATACACTGTCATGATGATTTGGGGATGGCAGTAGCAAATTCTCTATCAGCAGTCTCAGCCGGAGCTCGCCAGGTTCATTGTACAATTAATGGTATTGGCGAAAGAGCAGGTAATGCTTCGTTGGAGGAGATAGTAATGGCTCTAAATACCCGCAAAGATGCTTTCAAGAACCTTAGAGTAGGGATAGAGACTAAGGAGATTGCCCACACCTCTCGTTTGGTTAGTAATCTTACTGGATTCGTCGTTCCTCCTAATAAGGCTATTGTTGGAAAGAATGCTTTTGCTCATGAATCAGGGATTCATCAAGATGCTATCCTCAAGAAACGAAGTACTTATGAGATAATGAATCCTAAGGATGTGGGAATAGATAAAAGTCAAATAGTCTTAGGTAAGCACTCTGGTCGGCATGCTTTAGCCAAGAGGTTAGAGAAAGTAGGTTTTAAATTCTCAAAAGAAAGGATAGATGTAATTTTTAAGCAATTTAAAGAGTTAGCCGATAAGAAAAAAGAGATTTTTGATGATGATTTGATTGCTTTAGCAGAGGAACAGACAAAACCAAAGGTTAAAATCTATGATTTGATTTCAACCAGGGTGATTACTGAGACCGGTGTTTCACCTCAGGCTGAGGTTAAGATTAGACACAAAGGCAAGATTCGCGAAGCTAAATCTACCGGGGACGGACCAGTAGATGCTTGTTATAAAGCTATTGATAAGATCACCAAGGTAAAAACAAAGCTTCTTAGCTATAAACTTGATGCAATTACCATAGGAAAAGATGCTCAAGGCCGGGTAAGGGTAGAGATTGTTGTTAAAGGTAAGACTATTGGTGGCCGGGGGGCGAGTACAGATATTTTAGAATCTTCAGTAAAAGCCTATCTTGACGCCCTAAATAGAGTTAGATGAAGTATTTTAAGAATATTATTGGAATTGCTATAGTCATTGCATTAGCCTGGGGTATAATTAATTTCCACGAAATAAAAGAGTTAGATTTTCTAAAATCGAAAGCTGATATCTGGCGTAAATCCATAGAGCAAAAAATAGGGGTTTTTAAGCATAATCTTTCTTTTACATTTGCTCCTGAAAGAAAGCGTCCGCTAAGTTCTCTTGCCGAGGAATCTAAACTTAGCCACTTAGCTAAGGATGTATTTGGCCAGTTTGACCCTTCTCAGTGGAATGATTTCTGGGACTTAATCTATGACCCGCTCGAAGAGGAGCAAGGGGGTTCAATGGTAAAGCGATAC
>CAZHVO010000020.1:0-16742 GCA_964536195.1 uncultured Planctomycetia bacterium | reverse complement strand
CGAGACTATCTGGGTAGAAATATTAGCTCTATTTATACCGATTTTCTTGCAGATATAATCTTCGATCTTGGGCTGAAAATAAGCAAATGTTCCTACTGCCCCTGAGACCTTACCACAAGCAACGTAACTTAAGCTTTCAGCTAAAATCCGGCGCTCTTGATTCAAGTCATTGTAAAGATATAAAAATTTAAGACCAAAACTATAAATTTCAGCGTGGACACCGTGAGTTCGGGCCATACAAATGGTATCTTTATACTTCAAGGCCTTCTTCTTAACCTCTGCCAAAACTAAATCAAGATCTCTTAAAATAATCTTAGTAGCATCTTTTATCTGCCAAGCTAAAGTTGTATCAAGAAGGTCAGATGAGGTTAAGCCTATATGTAGATATTGAGCTTTGTCTTTAAGTTGGCCGGAGATATGTTTTAGGAAAGCGACAATGTCATGGTGGGTCTTTTCTTCAATCTTTCTTATTTTTTGAGGGGAAATCTTTACCTTATCAAAGGCCTTGCTTACACCTCGAGGTATTTTTTTCTCCTTTTCTAGAGCTTCACAGAGTAAGGCTTCGATTTTTAGGAAGCGTCTGAACTTTTCCTGATCATTCCAGATCTTACCAATTTCACTAGGTGTATACCGCTCTATCATAGGCCTCCTTATTTAACCACTTCACATGATCCCTACCTGCCCTATCGCCAAGAGCATACATATTATCAAAACATCCCTAGAGAGTCAATTGAAATAGGCTATTTTTTCTTGATTTTCGAGAAACTCTCAAGCTTGGTGGGGAATTTGCCCTTGTTTACATCCTTAATAAAAAGGCTAGTGGCTTTAGCGATATCTCGGGAAAGATCCTTATAAACCCTTACAAATTTAGGTTTTTTGTCCTTATAAAGACCAAGGAAATCATAGGTAACCAAAACCTGGCCATCACAGTACTTTCCTGCACCAATCCCAATGGTAGGAATTTTCAGGCTCTTGGTAATACACTTAGCTAGTAAGTAAGGAATGCACTCTAGAACTAGACTAAATACCCCTAAATCTTGGAGCAATTTGGCCTGTTTAATTAAATTAAGCGCTCCCTGTTCATCCTTACCCTGGACCTTATAGCCACCTAGAAGATGTGCAGTTTGAGGGGTAAGGCCAATATGCCCCATAACTGGTATCTTATTCTTAATTAGCTTCTTAACCACGTATTGACAATCTTCTCGGCCTGAGGCTGATCCACTTTTGGCAAAAAACCACTCTACTTTTACTGCCTCAGCACCGCTTCTTATAAACTTAGAAGCATAGTCAACACACTTCTTGGGATTTCTTTGGTAGGCTAGATAGGGCATATCAGTTACTACTAATGCCCTCTTGCTGCCTCTAGCTACAGCCTGGGTATGATTAAGCATCTCGCTTACACTGAGCCTGCGAGTTTCTTTCATTCCTAAGACTACATTAGCTAGAGAATCCCCGACTAAAATTATATCGATACCGGAATCATCTAGAATCTTAGCAAAGGAATAATCATAACAGGTGAGCATGGTTACCTTAGCTTTGCCTTTTCTTTTTCTAATATCTTCTACGCTTATCTTTTCCATTTTCACCTTACTCGGTTAGAAAAGTATCTTTTCTAACCAGAGTTTACCTAATTACCTAAGGATATAAACCTGTTTATCTCCGTCGACAGCACGAACTAAAAACACCCTCATTGTTGAAGGATTCTTGGAAAGAAATTTCTTTACCCCTTCCAAACCAAGAATCGAAAAAGCAGTAGCTAGACTATCAGAAGTAGTACAATTCTTAGCTATTACGCTCACGCTAATAGTGCCATTATCTACGGGATATCCACTGCGGGGATCAATTAAGTGTGAGTATTCCTCACCCTTAAAGGTGAAAAACTGCTCATACCCTCCTGAGGTAGCAATAGCTTCATCAATCAATAGTTGCACTCCTAAAATCTCTGGTACTGCCTCAGGATCCTGCAAACCTACCTCCCAAGGACTTTTATTATTCATGCCCAAGCAATAGATATCTCCACCAGCATTAACTAAAGCGTTATTTATGCCTTTTTCCTTCAAGCAAAAAATTGCTTTATCTACCATATACCCCTTGGCAATCCCGCTTAAATCAATAGTTAATCCTTTCTTCTTTATTATTACTATTCCTTTTTTAGGATCTACTTCTATTGCCTCCATTCCTCCGGCTTCCCTTACCTTGGCTATAGCTTCCGGGGTGGGGAATTTCTTTTGTATACCATCGCTGATTAACTCCTTCCAAAATTTATAAAGAGAACCTTGAGTTACATCAAAAGCTCCTTGGCTTAAATTATAGATATTCGCGCTAAGCTGCAACAGTTCTATTAACTCCTCTGAAGCTTTAAATGGTTTGTTGTAAGTTCTATTCAAACGGGAAAGCTCAGACCCCTTATTGTATATATTAAAGATTTTATCCAACCGCCTAAATTCTCTATAGACAATCTTTGCTGCTCGGACATCAGGAGAAGTCACCTCTAAGTATGTGCCTGAGATTATGAATTTCTTCTTGTGCAAAGGCTGGACACAACCTGTAGCGATAAGAGTAGAGGCAACAATTAGTACTATGGTTAACCTCATTACTCCCTTACCCATTACCACTCCTCCTTTATCGATTTTTTTTATAGCAAGCTGTGACCTTATTTTTTACTCCTCCTCGAGAAGTAAATTCTCCGACCACTAGAATCTGGTAAGGCTTTAATACCTTTTTTAAATCTTCGAGAATTCTGTTTACAACATGTTCGTTGTAAATCTTCACATTCCGAAAAGAATAAAGGTAATACTTTAAAGATTTAAGCTCAATGAGCTTACGGTCAGGAGTATACTTTATAGTAAGATTGGCAAAATCAGGAAGGCCAGAAAAAGGACACAAACAAGTAAACTCATCAGTAGTTAACTCGGTTGTAATTTTGCGTTTAGGGTATTGATAGGGAATAGTCTGCAAAATCGAAGGGTCTAAATCCTTTGGGTAAGAAATCTTGCCGATGATTTTCTTTGCTTTTTTCTCGATTGAAGAGGTTTTTCTGTCTTCGTAAATCATCTCTTAATTACAATACCACTTACGTTATGTTACCTCTTCCTTTATTTTTAAGAATTTATTGCCTATCGGTAACAATGATGGATACAATATGCGGTTGAGGCTAAGCCTCAACCGGCTTCGCCTTTGGCGAAGATTGTATACATAGGTAATAGTATATCAAATTTACCAATAATGCTATAATTAATATTGGAAAACTAACTCTGAGCAATCTGGAAAAAAATCAGAATTAATTAAATCATTAAAATCAAAGTAGTAAGCAAGAAACCTACCTAAAATATAAAAAATTTCATCTTGGCAACTCTTAGTAACCTTAAGCCGGCTAGTAAGAGAAAAATCAGCCTTTTGGATGTAAACCAGGCAACGGCAGGCTTGTTTGCTAATCTTCTTAACATCGCCTACTTGGTGAGAACAAACTTTACAGATCAGCCCTCCTTTAGCTACACTAAAAGAAAAATCATCATCGAGAGTTTTTTGACACTTTAGACAATGGTTAAACTCCGGCTTGAATCCGGCCAGACTTAAAAACTTTATTAAAAATACATAAAGTATCTTAACCTCCCGCTCTCGCTTTAGGGAATTTAGACAGTCATTTATCAGATTAAAAACTTGCCTATTTTGATCCCATAAAGGCATTGTCTTATCTAAAAGGTTGAAAAGAAGAGCACCTACCTTAGCCTTTAATAAATCTTCTCTTAAGTAAGAAAAATCTGAGACTAAATCAGCATGGGAGATAAGCCAAATCTCACTTTTTTTAGGGTAAAAAACAAACTCATTAAGAGTAAATACATCTAAAGGAGATGAGAACTCCTTCTTGGGAGTATAAAAACCCTTAAAGATACCCCTTATCTTACCAAAACCAGAGGTATAAAGAGTGGTGATTAGACTTGTCTCCCTAAAATTATATCGTTTTAAAACAAATCCTAAATCTTTTTCAATCAATCCCAACGGCTTTCCCTCTTTATTTAGAAATACTCTTTAAAATCCTCATTTGTTCCTTATCCATACGCTTTTTCCCAAGCTTAGTGCGATCGTTATATCCTACTAAATGTAAAATACCATGAATTAGATAAAGTCTTAACTCATCTTGCCACTTAAACCCTAACCTCCTAGCCGATTGATCAGCCTCTTCTACCGAGACTATCACTTCTCCTAAATAATCCGGTTCCAAATCATCAGTTAGGGAGAAGGCTATGACGTCAGTAACTCCGGACTTTTTAAGATATTTTTTGTTTAATTTCCTTATAAGGGTATTATCACACAAAAGAATTGACAATCCCCCAGGGGTAATATTGAGCAAGACGAGTACTTTCTTTAAGAATTTGTGCAGTTGCTTAAGATTTACTCTCTTTATTTTTTGCTGATTTATTAATCCTATCTTCATCCTTAGGGTAATTTATGCGGGTATGAAAAACGGCATTTAAAATGCGGATAAAACTTTGTGTGATTTTTTCCAGTTCTTTTAAGGTCAGATTGCTTTCGTCTAGCTCCCCTTCCATAAATCTCTTCTTAACTACCTCTCGAACCATCTCCTCTATTCTTGAAGGGTTAGGTTCCTCAAGAGTCCTTGATAAAGCCTCAATAGCATCAGCTAAGGCTACAATAGCTGTTTCCTTAATCTGAGGCTTAGGCCCAGGATAACGATATTCTTCTTCGTGTTTACCTTCGGGTTCTAATTCTTTAGCTCGTTGATAGAAGTAATAAACAAGAGTCCGACCATGGTGTTGAGATATAAAATCAATTATCTTAGGATTAAGATGGTGCTTAGCTGCTAAATCTACTCCATCTTTTACATGGTTAAAGATAATTAGCTTGCTCATTGATGGCTTTAAATTCTTATGGGCATCTCTATAGTTTACTAAATTCTCCACAAAATAATCAGGCTTGATCATCTTACCAATATCGTGATAATAAGCGCCTACCCGAGCCAGAAGAGAGTTAGCACCAATTGATTCTGCAGCTGCTTCACTTAAATTAGCTACCACTAATGAATGTTGGTAGGTCCCGGGAGCTTGGAGAATTAACTTACGTAATAAAGGGTGGTTAAAATCAGACAACTCAAGGAGTGAAACATTAGTGACAACCTTAAATACATACTCAAAAACCGGTAAGATTCCTAATACAATAAAGGAAGATACAACTCCATTTAAAAGACAAAGTTTTAATAGATTAAGGTCTAGGCCGGAGAGGACAAAAAAACTCTGCTCTCTCTCCATAAGAAAAGCCACGATGAATTGTATTAAACCGGCAAAAAAACCAGCCCGAATTACCTGGAATCTCCTCCTAACTCGAAAAGCTAACATTACAGCAATTAAAGAGCCGGCAAAAAGACTGGTGCCTACATTGAAATTACCGCCATCTATGCTGGCACTTAAAAGGGAAATAAGAAAAGCGAAAATTAAGGAAAACTCTAAATTATTAAATAAAAGGGTAACCAGCATTACAAAGCCAATAGCAGCAATTCCATATCCAGATATTTTGAAGGTAACTACGGTGAGCAGAGGTATTAGGATTGCTATTGCCCCTAAGATCGAGAGATCTATATAGGAAGGCATATTGTCTAATTTTCTAACAAACTTAGCATAGATAAAGAGAATCAGGGATATAATCAGGAGAGAAAAATCTATAGCGTAGATAAAAAAGATAAAACCTACGGTAGCAAAAAATACCAAACCGATAAATAGGTTACTAGACCCAATTTCCTTTCCGGCTATAGAAATTTTCATAAGCTCAAATTATCTTTCCCTTTCCCTTTGCCTTACCCCTGCCTGCTCTGTCTGTTACAGACAGGCAACAAGTAGACTCCTGCCTTATATTAATCTAGGGGAAGGATCTTTATTTCAACTCCTGGATATAGCTTATCCGGGCTCTTCAATACATCTTTATTGGTCTCATAGAGAAAATTCCACTTTCTTGTTGTTCCGTAAAACTTACGGGAGATCTTCTGCAAAGTATCACTCTTCTGAACTACATAGTATTGGATTTCTTTCTCCTCACCCGATGCTAACTCTTCTTCTACTACTATTTCTGCAACCTCTACTTCCGGAAACGAAATCTCCTCTTCCACTGCTTCTCCTCTAACCGCTCCCTCACCTATTGTTCCTTTCTTAATCTCGCTAGAACCGAATTCCACCTCAACTACAGATATTGTCCGGGTATCTCCTAATCTATTTTCTTTAGGCTCTTGCTTACATTCTCCAGATAAACACCCCTGGTTTCCTTCAATTTCAAGATCTTTACGGGGTTCCTTCTTAGTATAAGTTCTCATTGTTAAACATCCACTGATCATAATAATTCCGGCTAAAAACAATAACTTCTTCATCACTACCCCCCTGTTTTTTCTCCTACTTCTCTTCTTCCTTTATTAATTTCAAATATAGGTCTTTTAGCTGCGACTCCTTAATATAAGAAGGCGCATCGCTAAGAAGACAACTCCCTTTCTGAGTTTTAGGAAAAGCAATTACATCCCGGATACTCTCAGAACCACTTATTATAGCATACATTCTATCCAGACCAAACGCAATCCCGCCATGGGGAGGAACGCCATATTTAAATGAACGCAGGAGAAATCCAAACTTCTTTTCAGCTTCTTCCTTGGATATGCCTAGAATCTGAAAGACCTTCTCCTGCAAATTAGAAGAATGAATCCTTATCGAACCACTAGCAATCTCTGCTCCATTGAAAATCAAATCATAAGAACGAGCCTTAACCTTAGACAGATCCCCTTTGTCTAGATCAGAAATCCCCTCCTCGCTAGGAGATGTAAAAGGATGATGGCAAGATTGCCACCGTTTCTCTATATCATTATATTCAAATAAAGGAAAATCAGTTACCCAGAGAAAACGATAATCTCCCTGGCCAAGATCAGGCTTGTCTGTTTTATGCTTTTCCATAGCCTCCTGATGACTTATACGCAGGAAAGGTGTTTTTAGTTTTACTCCTAGGCACTTAAAAAAAACATCAGCAATCATATTCTCGGTTAAAGAATAAATATCTTCTTCATCGATGAAAGATAACTCCATATCTAATTGAGTAAATTCTGGTTGCCGGTCGCGTCGTAAGTCCTCATCACGAAAACAACGCACAATCTGGTAATATTTATCCATACCGCTAACCATTAAAATCTGTTTAAACAGCTGCGGTGACTGAGGCAGGGCATAAAACTTATTTGGCTGTAGCCTTGAAGGAACCAGATAATCCCGAGCTCCTTCAGGTGTAGACTTGGTAAGAAAAGGAGTTTCTATCTCTAAAAATTCTTCGGCATTAAGGAAATCTCTAAACCCCTGGTTCAACTTATGGCGTAAGATTAATTTCTGATAAACCGGAGCTCTTCTTAAATCAAGATAGCGATGGGTTAGGCGGATTTCCTCGCCAACCTCTACATTATCCTCAACATTAAAGGGTAAATCTCCGGCTCCACTTAAAATATCTAATTCTACAGCTTCAATTTCAATAAGACCCGTAGAAAGCTTAAGATTTTCGGTCTTTTTTGGCCGGCGATTAACTGTACCCTTAATCTTTACTACATCCTCATTTCTTAACTTCTTTGCCAACTCATAAGTAGCTGCGTTTGGTTTAGGCAAGAAGATTATCTGGGTAAGCCCATACCTATCTCTTAAATCAATAAAAATAAGTTTACCGTGGTCACGACGTGTAGCTACCCAACCACATAAGGTTACTTCTTTGTTTACATTATCCTCTGTCAACTGGCCACAAGTGTGTGTTCTTAGCATTAGTCACCGCTCCTTAAGCTCTGATTAGTTTCCTCACCTCTAGAACTAAATCCTCTTTTCTTACCTTCTCCTGAGTAGATTTCTCCATATCTTTAAGGAGCAAGATATTTTTCTCTACCTCCTCCTCACCCAAAATCACTACCACCCGAGAACCTTTTCTCTGGGCAGAGCGCATCTGAGCCTTTAGGGACTTAGCGCAATAATCAAGATCACAAGATAGACCCTCTCCTCTTAACTGGCCTAAAATATTAGCACCTAAGGTAAGAAGCTCTTGGTTAGTTACAGCTACAAAGACATCTAATTTTTCTTCTTTTCTTTTTTCTCCCAAGCTAAGGAGTATTCTCTCTAAACCCAAAGCAAAACCTATAGCCGGGATATCTGGCCCGCCAAGGTATTTAATTAAATTATTATATCTTCCTCCGGCTCCAATTGCATCTTGAGAACCTAACTTATCTGAGGAAATCTCAAAAACAGTATCAGTATAATAATCAAGACCTCTAACCATATAAGGAGAATAAGTATATTTAATACCCAAATCATCAAGTAAGGC
Source organism: uncultured Planctomycetia bacterium (assembly GCA_964536195.1). Taxonomy (GTDB): domain Bacteria; phylum Omnitrophota; class Gorgyraeia; order Duberdicusellales; family 4484-171; genus Susulua. The sequence continues at coordinate 8,408 of CAZHVO010000020.1, read as the reverse complement.
CAGTAAGTTTTTAAATTTACTATGGCAGAGATCACAAAGGTGTTCTTTTTCTAGATTTGAAGCAATAGCTTCCTTCCGGCATTGTTCCCTCTTGCAATCAAGAACTCTTAAAGGGTTCTTATCCAATCTCTTCTGACAATCATCGCAGAGTTTATCCTTTCTAGAAGAGAGACTTTCCTTAAGATATTGAGAGAACTTTGCCTTATCTTCGGCACAACCAAGGGTATTTATCTTAAGCTCCCTATTGCTAAGGCCAACCTCATCTAATATCGCTAAGGCTAAGACAATCATCTCAGCATCAAGATAAAAACTATCTGAACCTATAGCTTCCGCTCCCAGATGATGAAATTGACGCAATCTCCCCTTCTGAGGCTTCTCTCCTCTAAACATCGCTCCAATATAAAAAAACTTATTAAAATCACTACTCTTGTAAAGTGCGTTTTGGAGATAATATCTTACTACTTGAGCTGTTCCCTCAGGGCGAAGTACTATGTTCTTACCCTCAACCTTAAACATCTGTCGCTCTACAATATCAGTAGTCTGGCCTATGCCTTTGATAAATAAATCCCTCTCCTCTAAAATAGGCAGGATGATTTCTTTATAGTTAAAAACTTTAAAAATACCTTTTGCCTTCTCGATTATTTCTTCAAAAGCTAAGCTCTTAGAGGGATTGAAATCAGACATTCCGCGAATACTAGAGTAAATCTTTTTCACTCTAACTTTCCTCCTATTAATTTTAGACAAGTTAATTTTAGAGGGAAGATGATGGGGTTCATCCTAAACAACTGAGGCTATTTTATCTGCGTCTTCATTTCCAGGCCAGGTTTAAATACAACAGTACGCCTCTCAGGAACAGGCACGACTTCGCCAGTTTTGGGATTTCTGCCAATTCTCTTTTTTCTCTTCTTAACCTGAAACACCCCAAAATTCCTAAGTTCGATTCTTTTACCAGCCTTTAAAGCCTCAAATATAGCATCAAATGTTCGTTGCACAACCTTTTTGACCACGACCTGCTTTATCTGAGTATCCTGACTAATCGTTAAAACTATATCTCTCTTTCTCATGGATTAAGTCTATCACCACCAAATTAAAGTGTCAAGGACAAGTTTCCCTCCCCCACTGCTGCGCCTATCTCATTTAAAGCCTTCTCGTTCAAAGCGATACAGAACTTACTACCGGTCTTTACTTTTACCCCTTTGAGCTTGGAATCCTTGAAGGAAAAGAAGACTGGAGTCTCACCCTTATGGTTAAGAAAAACACTCTTTAAGTTATTTAAAGAAATACCGTTATTCTCTAACGAGATGTTTGCGCTCTTAATATGCTCGCTAACCTTCTCTACCGGAATAACCTGGGAAGCTAATATCTTAGGAACTTCATCTTTAGCTTCAACTTTTCCTCTTATCACTAGTACAGCTGACTCCCGAAGATAGAATGCACATTCCTCAAAAAGACGGGGGAAAATAAAAACTTCAATACTAGCAGTCTCATCTTCTAGCTTTAAAATTGCCATTCGCTGACCTTTTCTGCGAGTAGTGATATTTTTTACCTTCTCTACTACTCCGCAAATCATAATATCTCCCTGCCTAGGATGTTCCCAAAAACGAATTATCTTCTCGCGTTGTAAGTGATTGACCAAACTAGAGTAAGAACTTAAAGGATGGCCAGTTAAGTATATTCCGAGAAGAGCTTTCTCAAAATTTAGTATCTGCAGAAGCGGCCACTCCTGGACATCAGGTACACTCTCGTCAACCGGGTCTGAGAAAAGTCTTAATTGAGAAGGGTCTTCTTTTTTTGCACTTTTATTTAATATTTTATCTAGAAGAGCTACCATTTGAGCCCGCCGAAGGTTAAAACTATCCATTGCCCCGGACTTTATAAGACTTTCAACAACCTTCTTGTTCACTACCCGTGAATCTACTCGCCGAGAAAAATCAAAGATACTCTCAAATTTATCGGCTTTTCTAGTTTCAATAATATTTTCTAAAGCAGCTTTACCGACATTCTTAATAGCCATTAATCCAAACCGTATATTCTGATCATCAGTCACTGTAAAATTAGTAAAACTGGTATTTATATCCGGAGGAAGAACTTCAATCTTCATCCGGCCTGATTCATTAACATACTCTACAACTTTATCAGTATTGTTGCGCTCACTGGTTAGAAGAGCTGCCATAAACTCTACCGGATAATTAGCCTTTAGGTATGCTGTGCGGTAAGAGATTAAAGAGTAAGCGGTACTGTGTGAATTGTGCACAATTATTCCATTAGCAATAAAATTATGGTATCGCTCTATCTGAAGATCATAAGTAGCTTTTTCCCCTACATACTCCACGGAAACAACCTTATCCCAGTATAAATCAGAACAAGCATACTTAATGAGTTCGGGAGAATTAAAATATTCCCCTACTCTTTTAACTGTATCTCTACGGAATCCTTCTTTATGTTTATGCAACCTTCCCACAAATTCTTTCATGGAAATTTTAGAATCTTTTTCAATTTCTCTCCAGCCAATACCCTTTTCCTTTTTTAATCTCTGCACAATAAATTTTATTTCCTGAGGAATAATATCCTTGCTTTCTTTATTTCTAGGTGCTCCCTTGTAATAAGCTTTTAATCTTTCTATGTTTTTTCCCCTGCCAACAATATATGGTACTATGTGCTTAATAAAACTATCTACACCGTTTCTACCTTGAAGCATAAGAACGTAACCTCTTTTTATGGTAGTTTTGCCCTTATACCTATATTTAAACTCCTTTTTGTAAATCTTACTTAAAATTCCAAATCTTGCTAAAAGATCCTGGAGTTGAAAAGCAAGTTGTTTAGAAGAAGTGGCATAAAAAGGTAGAGGATTTCTTTTGGTAAAAACAAACCCGTCTCCAGCCCACAACCTTCCTATAAATAAAGCCAATGATTTGTTATCAAGGCCAAAAATAAAACTGGGAATAAATTTTTCGCCTGCACTCTTATGAACTAAATCCAACTCTTCTAGCCATACCCTAAATCCAGAACGAATTACAGTTTTCTCCAAACAAACTGCTCCGCCTTTCTTATTCCAAGGGATATTCCCTTTACAAAAACGAGCATCTCTCCCTGTTCCACAATATGCTTCAAATATGTTTCTACGCCTGATAACCGTAGGAGATGTGTTAGGAAATTCTTTCACGTTTTCTATAAAATCATTGAAATATACGGAATTCGCTGCGTAAAAATATGCTCCTGAAGTATGGCAAGTATTACCCTCAGAAAGAATACCTGCCAATGAAATAATTTTATAAGCAGGAAAAGGATTATTTCCCTCCAACGGATAAATACACGGAAGAGCAATCCTCTCTCCCTTCTTGATGTCTTCTAACTTTTTCCATCCATCCATCATCAGAAATGGATGGTTAGCGGTAGCTTCAATCTCTTTACCTAAAGAAGTTTTTAATTTCCATACCGGCTTTATTCCATTTTTTACAATATTCGTTATGCGAAGCTTTTTAATTTTTAAATCATCATTACATCCCAAGGTGAAGTTTACAGATCTATTTCTATAAACCTCTTCTATCTTTACAATCTCTCCGGTTTCTGCATCTACAATATCAGTATTCCCAGTTACACATTTATTAAATCCATAACCGGAAAAGTAGTCAATCAAATCAAATATCTGATTGGCTGTATTTGTTGAAATATGATTCTTATGACAGCCATCTAAAAATAATTGTCTTTGCTCATCCATGATTTCAGGAATCTTTTTTCCGATAGATTTTCTTAATAAATCGGCTCGGGCCATATCAAAACCAGCCAACTTAGCAACTATCTGCATAATCTGTTCCTGATAGAGAATTATTCCATAGGTTTTTTTTAGAATCGATTCTAATTTGGGATGGATATAGGAGATACTCTTCTTGCCCTGCTTTCGGTTAATAAAATCATCAACCATACCACTGCCTAAAGGACCAGGGCGATGAAGAGCTAAGACAGCAATTAAATCCTCGAACTTGGTGGCATTTATCTTCTTTAAAATATCCCTCATCCCTCTACTTTCCAATTGAAAAACACCGATAGTGCTACCTTGGGCCAAGAGAGAAAAGGTCTTTCTATCTTTAAGGGTAATTGCAGTAATATCTAGATCTATACCTTTAGTTCTCTTGATAATCTTTACGGCCTCATCTATTACAGTAAGAGTCTTTAAGCCTAAGAAATCCATCTTTAGTAGACCGGTCTTTTCTAAAGACCCCATATCAAAACCAGTAACAGTTTCACCCTCGGCGCCTCTGATTAAGGGAACTCTATCTATAAGAGGCTTATCCGAGATAACCACTCCGGCAGCATGAGTAGAAGCATGACGGGAAAGCCCTTCTAGCTGCATGGCTACATCAATAAGGCGCTTAACTCTCTGATCAGAATCATAAATGTCAGCTAGTTCCGGATTCATAGATAAAGCCCGTCTTAAATCAACATGGTGACCAACGCCATAAGGAATCATCTTGGCAATTTTATCTACCTCAGAGTAGTTAAAACTCATAACCCTACCAACATCCCTGATAACTGCCCGGGCTAACATTGTCCCAAAGGTAATTATCTGAGCAACATTATCCTTTCCGTACTTCTTAGCCACATACCCTAAAACCTCAATCCTCTTCTCATAACAGAAGTCAATGTCAATATCAGGCATGGAGATACGTGCCGGGTTTAGGAATCTTTCAAAAAGAAGATCATAGCTTAAGGGATCTACATCAGTAATATGAAGGATATAACTGACAATACTTCCAGCGGCACTTCCCCGGCCCGGGCCTACCGGGATATGACTCTCTTTAGCAAATTTTACTAAGTCCCAGATTATTAGAAAGTAACTAGAAAAACCGGTTTTTTTAATAGTATCTAACTCATAATCTAGCCTTTCGATAACAGTTTTACCTGCCTTAGGATACCGGCTTTCTAAATTTTCCTGACAGATGCCTCGCAAATAGTCATCGTCATTTATCTCTTTAGGTAAAGGAAAATGCGGCAGGTGTATTTGAGAAAAATCCATAGTGAGATTACACTTCTGAGTAATCTCAATAGTATTCCTTAAACTCTCAGGGATATCTTTAAAAATCTTCTTCATCTCCTCGGGAGTACGAAAATAAAAAGAATCACTATTAAATTTAAAACGATTAGGATCGTTAAGAGTGGTCTGAGTCTGAATAGCTAATAAGGCCTCATGAGCAAATGACTCTTCTTTTTCTAAATAATGAATATCATTGGTAGCAACCAGAGGGATATCTAAGTCTTTTGAAATTTTAACCAGTTGGGCATTCACTACTCTCTGCTCATCCAAACCGTTCTCCATAACCTCAAGATAGAAATTTCCCTTACCAAAAATATTTAAATATTCATCAGCTAACTTAGTAGCCTTACCTACATTCCCGGAAATAATTGCTGAAGGGATTTCTCCCTTAAGGCAAGCACTAGAGGCAATCAACCCTTTGCTGTATTCACTAAGAAGCTCTTTATCTACCCGTGGTTTATAATAGAAACCTTCTAAATGGGCTAAACTAACCAGCTTGATAAGATTAGAATATCCCTGTTGATCTTTAGCTAAAAGAATAAGGTGATGATTACTATCGCCATTGGGTTTATAGTCTCTATCAAGACGTGAACCTGAGGTTATATAAACCTCACAGCCAATAATCGGTTTTATTCCATTCTTCATGCAAAGGTTGTAGAATTTTATTGCTCCGAAGATATTGCCATGGTCAGTTATGGCTAAGGCTGGTAATTTACAAAGGGCAGCCTTCTGGACTAACCTATCTAACAGACAAGCTCCATCTAGGAGACTATATTGGGTATGCACATGAAGGTGTACAAAGTCAGCATGGGTCATAATATTAGTTTAAAGATTGGATTCTACTCCCACTCAATCGTTGCCGGAGGTTTAGAGCTTATATCGAAGACAACTCTATTTATTCCTCTTACTTTATTGATAATTGAATTAGAAATCTCTCCAAGAACTGGATAAGGTATCTTAGACCAATCAGCAGTCATCCCATCAAGGCTATTAACTGCCCGTATTGCCACTACATGCTCATAAGTTCTCTTATCCCCCATTACCCCTACTGTCTTAAGTGGTAGTAAGACGCAAAAGGCCTGCCAAATATCATTATAAATATTATTTTTCTTTATTGCTTTTATTAAAATCTCATCAGCTTCACGTAAAATCTTCAACTGTTTAGCATTAACTTCACCAATTATTCTTACTGCTAAACCTGGTCCAGGAAAAGGATGACGATTAATTATGGTTGCCGGCAGCTTAAGTATCTTGGCAACCTCTCTGACCTCGTCTTTGAACAGCTGGCGAAAAGGCTCAATTAGTTTTAACTTCATCTCTTTGGGCAATCCGCCTACATTGTGATGTGACTTTATGCAAGCAGTCGGCCCGCCAAAGAATGACACTGATTCAATTACGTCAGGATATAGTGTCCCCTGAATGAGAAATTTTACATTTTTAATCTTCTTAGCCTCTTTCTCAAAAACTTTTATAAATTCATGACCGATTATCTTACGTTTCTTCTCAGGATCAAGAACACCCTTTAGCTTAGTTAAGAATAATTTAGAAGCATCAACATAATGCAGATCGATCTTAAAATAATTCCTAAAAATCCTTATTACCTTCTTAGCTTCTCCCTTTCTCAAAACTCCATTATTAACAAAAATACATTTTAACTTCTTTCCCAGGGCTTTTTGGAGCAAAATTGCAGCAGTCGATGAGTCAACCCCTCCGCTTAAACCTAAAATAACATTTGTTTTGCCTACTTTTTTTCTAATCTCCTTTATCTGTTCAGAGATGAAATCCTCTAACTGCCAGGTTGAGGAACAACCAATAATTCTAAATAAAAAATTGGAGAGTATTTGTGTGCCTAATTCAGTATGAACAACCTCAGGATGAAATTGCACCCCATAAATCTTCCTTTTACTATCGCCGATAGCTGCAAACTGCGTATTTAGAGTATGGGCCAGTAACTTAAAACCAATGGGAAGATTTATGACCTGATCAGTATGACTCATCCATGAAACAATCTTCTCAGGAAGTGAGAAGAATAAGTCCTGATGATCATCAATACACATCTTAGCTCTTCCATACTCTCTCCTCTTGCCCTCAGCGACTCTCCCCTTTAAGGCCTTAACTAGAATCTGCATTCCATAGCAAATACCTAAGATTGGTATACCTAATTGTAGGATTTCTTTCTTTAAGGCAGAAGCTTTATCCTCATAAACACTATGGGGACCTCCGGAGAGAATTATTCCCTTGGGACTAATCTTCTTTATCTTACTTGCAGTTACAGTGCAGGGCTCAATGACGCTAAAGACTTTTAACTCTCTTACCCGACGGGCAATGAGCTGGGTATATTGAGACCCAAAATCAAGAATTAAAATTGTGTCTTTCTTCACTTTTAACTTCAATACTTTTCTATGCTATGTTAACTTTCTCTATTATTGCGGGTTCTATTGCCAATCAATAACAATGAAGGATCTAATTTATCGGTTTAGGATTCGCCTAAACCGACTCCGACGCAGTCGAAGATTAGATACTTCACTTCCCCATTCCTACTCTCTGGGCAGCTTGAAATACCTTACCTTCAGTCTGGATAGAAGGAGCAATGATTATCTCAACAAAGTGCATATCTCTAATAGCCTTGGCACCCAAAGACCCCATAGAAGTATTAAGAGCACCGAGTAAATTCTGGGAACCATCATCAACTGTAGCCGGACCAAAAAGAATCTGGCTTAGACTTCCGGTTACGCCTACATTTATTCTTGTGCCTCGAGGCAAATTACCATGAGAAGTAGCCATACCCCAATGGAATCCTCTTCCTGGTGCTTCTTTTGCTCTGGCAAAAGCTGAACCAATCATTACTGCATCAGCCCCGGAAGCAAAAGCTTTACAAACATCGCCACCTCGGCTCATTCCGCCATCAGTAATTATTGGAATGTATTTTCCGGTCTTCTGGTGATAAAAATCTCTGGCCGCTGAGCAATCAATAGTAGAAGTTACCTGAGGGACACCAATGCCTAAAACTCCTCTAGTAGTACAGGCTGCTCCTGGGCCTACGCCAACTAAGATACCAGAACAACCAGTCTCAAAAAGCTCCAAAGTAACGTCATAGGTAACGCAGTTACCGATGATTACCGGAATCTTCCTCTGCTTACAAAATTTATGTAAATCTAAAGGTTTATACTTAGTGGCAATATGTATGGCAGTAGTTACAGTGGACTGAATTACGAAACAATCTGCTCCGGCCGCTTCAGCAATCACAGCGAACTTATCAGCATTCTGAGGTATACAGCTGACTGCAGCATACCCTTTACCTTTTTTTATCTCCTCAACCCTCTTAGCAATCAACTTCTCCTTAATCGGAGTAGTATATACTTTTTGGATTAAATTA
>CAZHVO010000019.1:0-17042 GCA_964536195.1 uncultured Planctomycetia bacterium | reverse complement strand
TGGGCGCCCGTGAACATAATTTGAAAAATATAGACGTAAGTATTCCTCTAGAGACTTTTGTTTGCGTTACTGGAGTTTCTGGTTCAGGTAAGTCGACTTTAGTAGAAGATATACTTTATAGAGCTTTGACCAGAAGTCTTTACAATTCACGGGAGAAGCCCGGTGAATTTAAAAAGTTGGTTGGTTTGGAGAATATTGATAAGGTAATTATTGTAGATCAGTCTCCGATTGGTCGAACGCCTCGTTCTAACCCAGCAACATACACAGGAGTGTTTACTTACATAAGAGAGGTTTTTCAAGGATTACCAGAAGCAAGAATGCGTGGTTATAAGCCGGCCCGTTTTAGTTTTAATGTTTCTGGAGGAAGATGTCAGGAGTGTAGTGGTGATGGAACTAAAAAGATTGAAATGCACTTTCTTCCGGATGTTTATGTGCCTTGTGAAGTTTGTTCAGGTAAGCGCTTTAATAAGCAGACTTTAGAGGTAAAATTCAAAGGTAAAAGCATATCCGATGTGTTAGAAATGAATGTTGATGAGGCCTATGAACTGTTTATAAATTTTCCCCGGATAAAGAATATTTTACAGACCTTAAAAGATGTTGGTTTGGGTTATATTGGTTTGGGGCAATCGGCCACTACTCTTTCCGGGGGAGAAGCCCAAAGGATTAAGCTCGCTTCTCAATTACGGAAAAAAGCAACCGGAAAGACCCTATATATCCTCGATGAGCCAACAACTGGCTTGCACTTTGATGATATAAAAAAGCTTTTGTCAGTATTACATCGTTTAGTCGATAAAAGAAATACGATTTTGGTTATAGAACATAATTTAGATGTGATAAAATGTGCTGACTATGTTATTGATTTGGGACCTGAAGGAGGAGATGGCGGAGGAAGAGTCGTTGTTTGCGGGACACCGGAAGAGGTTGCCTCTTGTGCTCCTTCTTATACCGGAAAGGTTTTAAAAAGTAAGCTGAGTTAGGAGTTTACAATATGCTGAAAATTTCAAGAGTCTTTATTTTAGTCTTAGCATTGTCAGTATTTTTATCTTCCTTGGGCTTCGCGAAGGTCATCCCTAAAGGGGCAGCTTCGCCTAAAGAAGAAGAAAAATTTCGAATTGCCGCTAACGCTTTTTCTGACGACTTCTATGACGCCTCCCTCTCACTCTTTAAGAAATTTATAGGAGATTTTCCCAGGAGTCCTTCACTCTATGAGGCTAAACTATATATAGCTAAGTGTTATTATCACAGGGGAGACTATAAAAAAGCCTTAGAGACTTTTACCGAAATTGAGAGGAGCGGAGAAGGGAAAGACATCCTCAGTGAAACTTATTATTGGTTAAGTATTGTCTATTTTCGAGGGAAAGATTTCAAAGAAGTCTTAAGCTACGCCCAAAAGGTCATAGATGATTATCCGGATTCTAAGTTTATCTGGAAAGCTTATTATTTAATCGGTAGTTGTAATTTAGAGTTAGGTCGAATAGAGAAAGCTGAAGAAATTTTTAGTAAAATCATCGCTGAATGCGCTCAAGAGGAAGTAATTAATAATACTTATTCTCAGATTTTAAGCATTCATCTCCAGAAGAAAGAATACGATCAGATTGTGTATTTAGGGAAGAAATACATTAAAAATTTTCCTAAAGGAACCCTTCTCTCAAAGGTGCATTTCTATCTCGGAGAAAGTTACTACATTAAGGAAATGTGGAGCAAAGCTTTAGACAGCTACCAAAATGCTTTAAAAGGTAGCCGTAATTTAGAACTCAAAGATTTAATCTATCAGGGGTTAGGACTCACCTATATCGAGAAGGGTGACAAAATTGCGGCCAAGAGCAACATTGATAAAATAAAGGATAAGGAATTACGTCTTTTCTCACAGGGAGCTTATTATTTTAAGATCAAAGAGTACATTCAGGCTTTAGAGACTGTTAATATTTTCATAAGAGATTATCCTAAAAGTAACTTTTTAATCGATACCTATCTGAATAAAGCTGACCTTCTTTATGAGATGGGTAGATTAAACGACTCTATTTCCGTCTATAAGTATGTGCTTGAGAATTTTAAAGGTTCACAATATACCGAGAGCGTTAATAAGGCTCACTATGGTTTGGCTTGGTGTTATCTAAAGAATGGTAAGTTCAAGAGGGCAATAGATGAATTTAAGAGTACTATAGAAGATACTAGCAATCCTGTTGTAAAGGTGAGCTCTCAGATTCAGATTGCTGATGCTTATCAAGAAACTGGTAAATATGTCGAGGCTTTAGATATTTATAATAATATCTTAAAGGATCAACCCAATACAGCATACGCTGACTATGTTCAATTCCAGATCGGAATGTGTTTTTTGAAGAAGAAGGATCTTGAGAGAGCCTTCTTGGCTCTAAAGAATCTTAAGAGCAACTTTCCTTCTTCAAAACTTATACCTCAGGTTCAATATTACTTAGCTGTGGGGTATTTTTCTCGAGAAGACTATAGGCAAGCAAGGAGTTTGTTGGATGATTTTACCGATAAATTTCCTCGAGACGATCTCATTTCCAAAGTTAACTATCTTTACGGAAAGTGTTTTTTCAATGAGAAGGATTATGATCAAGCTCTCCTGGTCTTTAGAAGAATAGTCGGAAAGTTTAAAGATGAAGAAATCGCTGAGTTAGCATATATTGACATGGGGAATGTATATCTTAACTTGTCTTCGTTTGATAAAGCCAAGAAAGTGTGGAAGGATTTTCTGGCTCAATACCCTCATTCACAATATGCTGCCTCTGTAGCTTTGTATTTAGGGGGAGTATGTGAGAAGGAAGAGAGCTATTTTGAGGCCGAGGAATATTACAAGAAGGTTGTTAGCGACTACAAGGATTCTTCTTCGGCTCAGGAAGCCTTACTTTCCTTAGGCCATCTTTATTGGAATCGGGGTGATCTAGAAAAAGCCCAAAATTATTTCCAAAGATTATCTAAGCGGCGGACACCTTTGGCTTTGAAGGGTAAACTCTATTTAGCAAAGATTCTTTTCCAAAAGGAGGAGTTCCAAAAAGCTTTAAAATTATACGATGATCTTACAGAATCGACCTCTCCTATTTCTAAGGTTGCTCTTGTCGAGAAGGCATTTCTCCTAAAAGAGATGAAGGATTATCGGCAGGCAATAACCGTTTTCCAAAGAGCAATTGCCGAGGATATAGATAATCCTGAGTTAAGATTTACCTTAGGGCTATGCTTAGAAAAGGTTGATAGGGGGCAAGATGCAATAGAGGAGTACCTTAAAGCCATTTATGCATTCTCTGACCAAGGGGATTCCATGAATAGTAATTCCACAAATTATGACGTTAAAGCCTACTTTCGTATTGCCCGAATTTATGAGAAGATAGGTAAAGAAAAAGAGGCTAAGAAAGTTTACCAGAAGATAATTAACTTGGGTGTTAAAGAGGCTAATATAGCCGAGGCAAGGTTAAAAGCCCTAGAAGAAGAATGATTGTCATGTTGTTTTTGCAACTCATTATATTAGATACTTCGGGAATTTTCATTCCCTCAGTATCAATTCGATCTAGCATTTTTTCAAAGAAAAAATGCTGATCTCATTGAAGGAGGCATTATGTGGGAATTGATTTCAAAAAGCGGCTGGTTAATCATACCAATAATTTTTAGTTCATTTTTTTCTCTAGCGATTATCGTAGAGAGATTATTGTTCTACCTTAGCATCAAAAGCAATAATATATTAGTTATATCAAAAATATTAGATTTGGTGCGCAAGAATAAGATTACTGAGGCAATTGACATTTGCGAAAAAAATCCTTTTTACGCAACCAACATTTTAAAATCGGGTCTTGGCCATTACGAGGAAGCTAAGGATGTAATTAAAGAGGCAATGGAAAATACTTCTTTATATGAAATACCAAAGCTTGAGAAAAATTTGAATTTTTTGAGTACAATTGCCCATATCTCACCACTCCTGGGACTTCTGGGAACAGTGGTAGGTTTGGTTAAGTGTTTTTATATTATTGAGCAAAAGACAGTAAGCATGGGGTTGGTTAATCCGTCTGATTTAGCTGGTGGAATATGGGAGGCCCTCCTTACCACAGTTGCCGGTTTATGTGTGGCTATACCAAGTTATATTATGTATAACTACTTTGTTCATAAGGTCAACTTGCTTACTCTCGGGGCAGAGAGGGCAGCTACTGAGCTTTTAGAATTTCTGCCTCAAAGCAGGTATACTGATGAGGTTTAGGAAGAGTGCAAGAGTAGAGGCGGGTCTGCGGCAGATAGACATTGCCCCATTGATTGATTGCATTTTTCTTCTGCTCATTTTTTTCATGCTTACCTCTAGTTTTATAGTTATCCCTGGTGTTAACGTTAAGCTTCCTAAGGTATTGGCACCGGAGGAGATTGATGTTCAATCCCTAACAGTAGTTATTTCCAGCGAAGATATCATTTATCTTGAAGGTAAACCATTAACAGTCAAAGAGGTTGAAGATTTCATAAAAGAAGGAGAATTTGTTTCTATCTTTATCAAGGCTGATAGAGATGCGAGCTTAGGAGTAGTGGTAAAAATATGGGATGTTTGTAAAAGATTCGGAATAGAAAAGATAGGCATCGCCACTACTTACGACGAGTGATCCTAAATCTTTTCTAATGAGAAAGAGAATCGTCATACTTTTTCCTTTAGGGCTTTCCCTGCTTCTACATTTAGTAGCTATCTTCTCTTGCTCTTTGCAGATCACTGCAAAGGGTGACCCCTCCTTTTACAACTGGTTTAATATACTTAGCCATCAAGATTTGTTTTTTGAAGAAAAGAGAGTTATTTTTCCTGAAAGCGTAAATCTTTCTTCAGACAATGTCAGAAGAAAATATTTTTCTTCTTTTCATCTTCCCGGTGCACATCTTCAACAAGACAAGGAAGATCGTAATTTAGGTTTCCTTATTCCCAAGATTACTAAAACGCTTCCTCCTTTAGGGGATGCAAAAGGGAGGAAAAGTTACTTTTATCTCTGGGAAAGAGGGGCTATTTTTTCTCCTTGGGAGGAGGAAGATGTCTCTTACAAGGCTTATGTTTCACCATACGGGAAAGTTCTCCTTCTCTATCCCGAGAGGTTGCCGGTTAACTCTGATGGGAACTTATACTTGCAGAAATACCTTCGAGAGGCCACTTTTTTCCTTGATGATAGATTTTTCTGGACAAAGTTAGAAGGGGTAGTAAAATAAATGTGCATAGAGTTTTCACTATTTATAGCTATCATTTTAAGCGGATGGCTAGTGCTTGCTTTCCTTCTGGAGTATATGAATAATCGATGTAACTCCTTGACTAGGAAGGAAATGCAGCTCGAGAAAAGAAAATGTGAGGTTTGTGCTTCGGTGTATTTTGTTTCAATTTTTTTTGAATTTTGGAATTGCCCTCTTTGTGGGAGCATAAATAAAGAGAAATGATTACAGAAATCGGAATAGTAGCTGGTGAAATTTGGAATTTCCTGGATAAGCACGGCCAAGTAAACTTAGATCAGCTAATGGTCGGAATCGAGAAGCCCCGTGAGCTAACTCTTATGAGTTTGGGATGGTTGTCTCGGGAAGGGCATGTTTTAGTTAGGGAAGATGGTCTTGATTATCAGATTAGCCTGAGAAAAAAGGAGCAAGAATGAAAAAAGGTGTAGTTTTAGTAGTTGTAATTGGTGTTATGCTAGTAATTTTTACTCTTGCTTTAGCTGCCCTTTTTCTTATGACTCAAGAATCCCGTATTGCTGAGCACAAGATAAGACGTACTAGAGCTTTTTTTGCTGCCCAAGCCGGAATGGTTTTTGCTCTTGATTCTCTGCGCAATGGCGCTGATCCTTCGGGGACAATTAATATAGGGGCTGGTATTCTAGGCTATCCCGCTGCCGGGTTGCCGGTAGTTATTAACTATACTAATGATAATACTGGTCCGGGAGGGACTGATCCAATAAATATCTCAGTTAACTATTGACCTGCCTGGTAGAATTCCATTTTTATAAATATAAACGGTTTCTTTTATTTTTTAGTGGGCCGGTGGTTCAGTCGGGAGAACGCCTCGTTCGCAACGAGGAGGTCGGCGGTTCAATTCCGCCTCGGTCCACTTAGAAGCAAGAGTAATAGATATGTCCAAGATAAGAATTTGTATTCAACCCAAAGATATCGATAATTCTATTGAGATAAAGGACAAAAATTTTGTTCATAAGATCAGGAATGTCTTACGTCTTGGAAAGGGAGATTCTTTATATGTTTTTGATGGTCAGGGCAAGGAGTATCTGTACGGAATAGAGGCAATAGCTAAAAAGAGTGTTTCAATTAAAATGGAGAGCCTTTTTAGGGATAGCCCCGCTGGAAATAGAAGAATAACTTTGGGCTTTCCTCTTGCTAAAGAGGATAAAATTGATTTTATTCTCCAGAAAGCTACTGAGCTAGGGGTAGAGGGCTTTATTCCTTTTGTCTGCGAAAGGAGCCTGAAAAATAAGGTTACCGACAAAAAGTTAGAAAGATGGAAGAGGATAATCATTGAAGCCCTGCGCCAGTCAGAGAGGCTATGGATGCCTTCTTTGAAAGAAGTTTTAGATTTTCAAGATATCATTAATGTAGATTGTAAAGTTAAACTAGTTGCTTCAGTTAATGGTGAAAAGGTAAGCAATATTCTCAATGGCCAAGAAGAAGAAGTTTTCATTCTTGTTGGTCCAGAAGGGGGTTTTTCGCTCCCAGAATACAATCAACTAGAGCAGAGCAACTTCAAGCTTCTTAAACTATCTTCGCATATTTTAAGAGTAGAGACTGCAAGTATATTCTCGGTAGGTTTAATTAACTATTTTTCAAAGAAGAAATGAGCGGTTTAAAGGTTAAGTTCTTTACACTTGGCTGTAAGGTCAATCAATACGAGACTCAAGGCTTGAAAGAGAAGTTTTCCTTTTTAGGGCATACGATAACTGAAGAGTTAGCTGATTTATATGTGATTAATACCTGCACTGTAACTTCTCGCGCTGATACTAAATCCAAACAGGCAATTATCCGGGCAAAAAAAGAAAATCCTCAAGCTCAAATCGCAGTTTGTGGATGTTTAGCTCAGCTAAATAGAGATTTTATTGAAAGATTAGGCGTAGATTACATTATTCCTCAGGATCAAAAACATCTCTTGCCAGATATTATTCTTGGCTCATCTCTAGTTAAAAGGATATCAGATCGGAAAGGAGGAAAGGATTCTTTAAAGATAAGTTATTTTTCTAATCAACGGGCCTTTGTCAAGGTTCAGGACGGATGTAATAACCTATGTTCGTTTTGCAAGATACCTTATCTCCGGGGACCGTCTCGCAGCAAGGACAGGGAAGATGCTATAGAGGAGATAAGACAAGTTTGTTCTAGGCATAGTGAAGTTGTGCTTTGTGGAGTAAACTTAACTCTTTACGGAAGAGACTTATTCCCCAAATGTACTTTAGCCGATCTAATAAAGGATATTTTAGCCCTACCATCATTAGGGAGGTTACGCCTGAGTTCTTTAGAACCATTCTTTATAGATCAGGGGCTATTTTCTTTTCTTAGGCACAATAAGCTCTGCCCACATTTTCACTTTCCTTTTCAATATGGGGATGATCGTATATTAAAGGAGATGAACAAGAAGGAGACAGTAGCCTTATACCAGGAGAAGGTCTCAAGAATAAGAGAAATCAAGCCTGATGCTGCTATAAGCTGTGACATTATGGTCGGTTTTCCTACTGAAAGCGAGGAAAGCTTTAAAAACACCATAGACTTCTTAAAACAAGTTAATCCAATGCGTATGCATATTTTTACCTTTTCTCCTCGGGAAAAGACTCAATTCTCAAGTGCTAAGATAAAAAATCCTACCTTAATTCGTCAAAGGTATGAGTATCTAAAGGAAATGGCTAAGGACTTAGCCTTTAGCTATCAGAGAAAGTTTTTAGGCAAGAGGCTTAATATGATTGCTGAGGAAGAGAACAATGGTTTCGTATCCGGCTATACTGAGAATTACATTAAGGTTCGCATAAGAGAAAAAGTGCCTTTAGGTCAAATTATTCCGGTAGTGATTGAGGAAGTAGGTTCAGATAAGGTTCTAGCCTCTATTACTAAATAAGTAGTTAAAACTATGCGACTCAATCTTTTCATTGCTAAAAGTGGTTATGCTTCAAGACGGAAGGCTGATAGCCTTATTAAAGAAGGTAAGGTAAAAGTTAACAATGAAGAAGCGGTTAAGCCTTTTTTGCAAGTTGACAGTAAAGATAAGGTTGAGGTTGAAGGTAAAATCTTAAGGCCCAAAGAGCATATTTATATTTTATTTAATAAACCCAAGGGAGTAACTACTACCCTTAGTGATAAATTCGCTCTTAAGAAGGTAATTGATTTTTTTCCCAAAAAGTTTAGAGGGGTTTATCCAGTAGGAAGATTAGACCGCCAATCTTGCGGATTGCTTATTCTTACCAACGACGGAGATTTTTGCTACCGGTTAACACATCCTAAATTTTCCATAGAGAAGGAGTATCTAGTGGAGCTTAAGGGTCAAATATCTTCCAATGATTGTCAAAGAGCTAGTAATGGTTTAAATTTGGATGGTGAGCATTTAAAAGTAAAATCTATTAGAATATTACGTAGCCAAGAGAATAAGACTTTATCTAAGGTGGTCATTTCTGAGGGCAAGAAGAGACACTTAAGGAGATTATTCAAGGCCTTAGGGTTTCCAGTAACAGAGCTAAAGAGAGTCAGGGTCGGTAGGTTAGTCTTAGGGAGTTTAAAGATTGGTAATTATAGATTAATCGAGGGTAAGAAGATATACTCTTTTTTCCGTATTTAAAGAAGGATTTTTCTTTAAAAAACAAAGTTTTAATGTTAGTATAAGAAATTGTAAAGGGAAGAATAAATTATGTCTGAGGAAGTGAAAGTAGTTTTTCTTGATCGTGATGGTGTAATCAATGAGTATCCCGGGGACACCAACTATGTGAATAATTGGCGGGAATTTAAGTTTATTCCCGGAAGTATTGAGGGGATAAAGAAACTCAATGCCTGTGGATTTAAATTGTATGTTGTCTCTAACCAAGCTGGTGTATCTAAGGGGTTATATACCCAGGAGGATTTAGATGAAATAAATGAGAATATGTCAAAAGAGCTTAAGGCCCAAGAGGCTGAAGTTGAGGGTATTTATTATTGTACTCATTCCAAATTAGATAATTGCGATTGCCGCAAACCTAAAACTGGACTCTTGAAGCAGGCAGTCTTAAATTTAGACGTTAATCCTAAAATTTATTTTTTCATCGGCGATTCTTTTATAGACATGGGAACTGCTCGTTGTTTTGGGGCGAAATCAGTGCTTGTCCTCTCTGGTAAAGAGAAGATATCTAATCGAGACCAGTGGGAATTCGAACCCGACCATATATTTGACGATTTAAAATCGGCAGCAGATTATCTTTGCGCTCACTATGGCTAGAATTGTAATTGTTTATGCTAGTTTTGGAGAAGGGCACAGGAAAGGAGCTGAGGCTTTAAAATATTTGCCAGATTCCTCGATTTGTGATTTTTTAGACTTTACTAATCCTTTGTCGAGAAAGATCTACTCCCTAAGCTACTTAATCATAACTCAATACTTTCCTTTTCTTTGGCGAATTTTATTTTTCCTTGCCAAAATAAAGCTTTTTTCTTCTTGTTTGAATAGGGTTCATCGATGGATATTTTCGCCGTTCTTTAAATACTTAGAAAAGAGCCGTCCAAAAATTATAATTGTTACTCATTTTTTTCCTTCTAGTCTAATATCCTCGATAAAAAATGAGATAAATTTCAAAGTTATCTTGGTTATCACTGATTTGAGGGTTCATCCTTTATGGGTTGCCGGATGCGTTGACCATTATTTTGCAGCTTTAGAGGCAACAAAGCAGGATTTAATCAATCTCGGGATTGAGAAAGAGAAGATTACTGCTGGCTTTGTTCCTTTGAGGGAAGGGTTTTTAAAAGACATACCTTTGGAGTCTTTAGGCAAGAAGTTTTATTTGGACTCAAGGCCGTCATTAATTTTTGTTTCGTCTTCACGAGGAAGATTTCCTTATTTGGAGGAATCAATTCAGACCCTTCTAGAAAGTTTTAATATTTTTATTATTTACGGGAGAAATTTGAAGTTAAAGAAGCGTATCGAGAGGCTAAACTCTCCTCATATTCGGCTTTTCTCTTTTTATGATAAATTTTGGGAATTAATCTGCGCAAGCTCAATCATTGTTTCTAAGCCAGGAGGAATGACTATCTTTGAAGGGCTTTACAAGAAGAAGCCTTTTGTTTTTACCCACTACATCCCTGGCCAAGAGAGAGAGAATATGAAGCTATTGGTTAAAGAAGGCGTAGCTAAGTTTGCTCGTGGGCCCAAGCAGTTGACTAAAGCAATTTGCTATTTTAATCAGATCGGTAGTAAGTTAAAAGACAATTACCCTATAGAGGTTAAGGATATACGTAAGCCCTTATTTAGTTTAATAGAGAAGTGGAGCGATGCCTAAAATAGCAAAGGTAGTAGTATCAATATCTTTAGATAAGGAGTTTGACTACTCTTACCCTCCTGGTTTAGAGGTAAGGAGGGGGATGAGGGTTTTAGTAGATTTTAACCATAAGAAGAGAATAGGCATTGTTGTAGCCACTGCCAGTAAGTCAAATATTTCTAAACTAAAACCAATTATTGATGTCCTTGACTCTGAAGCCTTGCTGGATGTTGAACGTTTTAATTTTGCCAAGCAACTAAGCAACCTTTACCCTTATTCTCAGGGTGAGTTTTTATTCATGATGATTCCACCCTACCTTAAAAAACCAAAAAAATTGGATCAACAGAAAAAGAGGCAGAAAAAAGAAGATAATTCCCTTTCTAATAGCAAAAAAGCCAAAGACGGGAAGAACCTTTGTTTTGTTAAAGCTGACAGTTTTCCGGCCAGATACCAGCTGTGGAGAGGCATCGTAAGGGAGAAGTTGAAAACAGGTTCGGTGTTGATTTGTTTCCCTCAACGTACCTATCTTGAGTCGGCAAGAGATATTATAAGTGCGGATTTTCCTGATCAGGTTAAAGTAATCCACAGTCAGGAGAAGGAAAAAGAGCTTTTTTCTAATTGGCAAGCAACAAGAGAGAACTCTTTGATTCTGGGAACGCGGGTAGCGATTTTTTACTACCCTTTTGATCTAGAGTTAATTATAGTCGAGGAGGAAAATAGCCCTTATTATTCTCAAGAGGAGAAGCCTTACCACAATCTCCTAGATGTAGCTCATAGCTTATCTGTCTTGAAAGGGGTGGAGCTGATTTTAAGTAGTGATTATCCCTCTTTGGCGACCTACAAAGGCATAAAGGATGGGAAGATTAAACTAATAGATAGGGGGGTTCCCGGCAGGAATATAAAAGTGGTTAATCGGTCAGAATTTAGTAGGAATAAGGTTGTTAGTCCGATCTTAACTGAACTGTTGAGAAAGACCATTGGGGATAACAAAAGGGCAGTTATCCTTTGGAATCGAAAAGGATTTGCCCGAGTTATCTCTTGTTCTAATTGTGGACATATATTTAAATGCGAGCATTGTTCAAGCTTCTTGCAATCTTCCTTAAAGAGTGAAGAAGGAGTATGTCCTTACTGTCAAAAGAATTACTCCTTACCTAAGATATGTAGCCAGTGCAATAGCGGTTATTTAAGAAGCAAAGGTTATGGCATCCAGAGAATAGAAAGCACATTAAAGAGGGTATTCCCTGAAGCTAGGATTGATAACTTCTCCGATATTTGCAGTAGCACCCAGATAGCTCTTTCAACATCTAAGATCCTAAGCCATCTCTACGAGCCTTCGAACTTCGACAGAGGTTTTGTGCTTGACGCTGACCTTTTTCTAAACCATATAGACTATGATACAACTTTTAATGCTTTTCTTTACCTTAAAAAGCTTCTTCTCTTGTTTCGGGATTCCCTTTACGTATTTACCCGGCATAAGGACTACTACCTCTTTAAATACTTAAATGAGAGTTGGAGAGATTTCTACGAGTCCGAGCTTCAATTTAGAAGAAAGTCACAGCTTCCACCTTTCGGGCTTATTGCTAAAATTACCCTGAGGGCAAAGGATAAAAAAGCCCTTTTAAAAAGAATAAAGAATTTATATAATAGATTAGAGAAGGGGCACAAGGAAGTTTACGGCCCTTTTGAGGAGAAACCTTTTAAGCTAAGGGATAAATTCCGTTATTCTGTTATAGTTAAAGCTGAACAGACTCCTCAATCCAGAGGGATGATTAAAGAGGAAATTAAAGGATTTCGTACCTCTTCGATACAAATGGCAGTGAGTCTACGATGAAGTTTATTTATTTTGGTAGTTCCCAGTTTTCTAAAGTTGCTTTAGAGGAGCTTTGCCTTAACCGGTATAAGCCGACTCTGATAGTTAGCAAGCCTGATAAACCTAAAGGTCGGGGTTTGAAGTTCTCACCTACTGAGGTTAGTCAGTTTGCTAAAGTCAAGAAGATCCCTTTTATTAAACCTTTGTCTTTGGCGAAAGGAGAGGTTAAAGAAATTTTAAGTAAAGAGAGGGCAGATTTTTTTGTTGTTGCTGACTATGGGGAAATTATCCCTAAAGATTTATTAGTTCTGCCTTCGGGTTTTGCTCTCTGTATTCACCCCTCATTGCTTCCTCGCTATCGGGGATCAGCGCCAATAGAGAAGACTATAATGAATGGTGACGAGAAGAGTGGGGTTACTATTTTTAAAATGAATGAAAGGGTTGATGCTGGGGACATAATCTTACAGAAAGTGGTAACTGTTAGCTATGATGATGATTTCTTTTCCTTGAGGGATGAATTAGCAAGGGAAGGGGCGTTATTATTGATTGAGACTATAAAGAAAATAGAGAATAAGAATTATTCCTTAAACCCTCAGGATGAGAAGTTGGCAACACAGACTTCTAAACTCAAAAAGGGAGATGGTAGAATATCTTGGGAAGACGGTGCCCAAAATATAAGAAATTTAATTAGAGCAACCTTAGGTTGGCCTTCAGCGTATACCTTTTATCAGGGAGCGATGATTAAAATAGTAGCTGCTGAGGTAATCGATCAAGAGGTAAGTAATTCTCCCGGGGTAATTGTCGACACAGACAAGGGAGGAATTTATGTTGCTACTGGAAAGGGGGTTTTAAAAATCAAAAGGCTAAAGCCTCAAGGAAAGAGCGAAATGGATGCTTGGCCTTTTGTCTGTGGGCATAGGCTCAAGAGTAATGAATCTTCTTTTTCCAATAAATAAGAGTGAATATCTAAAGATGGTTAAAGTATATGAGATAATTTTTTCTGGTGGAGTCCAGGGTGTAGGTTTTCGGTTTTCTGCTCGAAACTTAGCAGTAAGGCACAAGGTGAAGGGATGGGTGATGAATCTTTCTGACGGCAGAGTTAAACTGTTGGCCCAGGGACAACGGGAAGATTTAGATAATTTTCTTCATGACTTAAAAGAGGAGTTTGAAAGATACGTTGATGATTATATACTTCGAGAGAGAGAGGCTAATGAGGATTATAAGGATTTTGAAATAAAATTTTCTGCATGACAAAAAAAGAAATAGAGCAATTAAGAGAAAAAATCCGCCATGCCGATTACTGCTACTATGCTCTTAGTGAACCCGAGATATCCGATAAAGAGTATGATAACCTCTTAAGAGATTTAAAGAATTTAGAGGAGGAGCATCCAGAACTCATTACTCCGGATTCTCCGACTCAAAGGGTATCGGGAGGCATCTTGGATGGTTTTTCGGCAGTAGAGCATAAGAAGCGTATGCTTTCTTTGGATAATACCTATTCCATTGAGGAGTTAAGGGGCTGGGAGAAGAAAATCAGGAGGGCATTAAAGCGAGAGGTTGAATTTGATTATGTCGTTGAGCTGAAGATGGATGGAATCAGCGCTTCTTTAACTTACAAAGAAGGATCTTTTTCAATAGGTGCTACTCGGGGAGATGGCGATAGAGGAGAGGATGTTACTGCTAACCTTAAGACTATAAAGTCAATTCCTCTTAAACTAATCGGTAAAAATAATCTTGCCTCGGTTGAGATTAGAGGTGAAGTATATATAGGTAGGAAGGATTTTAAAAAACTAAATAAGGAAAGAGCAGACTCTGGAATTACCCTTTTTGCTAATCCCCGGAATGCGGCCAGCGGTTCATTGAAGCTGCTAAATCCTTTGGTAGTTGCCAAGAGAAACTTAAAATGTTTTATCCATTCATCCGGGGTTGTTAAAGATTATAATTTTTCTTCTCAGAAAGATTTTTTGGCCAAGGTTGGTGAATGGGGTTTTCTCTCCAACCCTCATAATAAATACTGCAAGAGCTTAAAAGAAGTTATTGATTATTGTCTTTATTGGGAGAAGGAGCATGAGGCTTTGGACTATGAAGTTGATGGCGTGGTGATAAAGGTCAATTCTTTCCTCTTGCAGGAGGAGTTAGGAGCAACTCGTAAAAGCCCGCGTTGGGCAGTTGCTTATAAATTTCCGGCTCAGCAAGTTACTACAAGAATAGAGAAAATTGAATTTGGGGTAGGACGAACTGGAGTTATTACTCCAGTAGCAATATTAGAGCCAGTAGAGTGTGGAGGGGTTAGGATATCTAGAGCAACACTCCATAATTTTGACGAACTAAAAAGGCTTGATGTGAGAGAATCAGATACGGTATTAATTGAGCGGGCTGGTGAGGTAATACCTAAAATAGTAAAGGTAATAACCTCTAAACGTCAGGGTAAGGAAAAGAAGGTTAAGGTACCTAATAGTTGTCCGGTATGTGGCGGTAATGTGGCTAAGGAAAAAGAGGAAGAGGTATATTGGTATTGCTTTAATCTTGATTGTCCGGCTCAGCTTAGACGTACGATTCTACATTTTGTTTCTCGTCGGGCCATGGATATTGAGGGAATGGGTGAAACAATAATTAAGGACTTAGTTGAGCGTAAAGTAGTTAAGAGTCTCGCAGATATTTATCGCTTGAACAAAGAAGTTCTCCTTAAGCTTCCTCTTTTTAAAGATAGGCGTGCCGATAATTTAGTAGCGTCAATAGATAAGAGCAAGAAGAGATCTCTTTCTAATTTTCTTTTCGGTTTAGGAGTGAGACATGTTGGTGAAAAGGCAGCTATGCTTCTTGCTAAACGTTTTAATAGCATTGATCGTTTCCTTAAATTAGGCCAGGCCGAGCTTAGGAATATTCCCGAGGTAGGTCCGGTTATGGCTTCCTCGATTGTGGAGTTTTTCTCATCTAAGAGCAATAGAAAGATGATTGAAGAGTTTAAAAGGATAGGAGTTAATTTAGCTCAGGCTAGGCCAGTAGTTAAAAAGAGCAAGATAAGCGGAAAAACCTTTGTTTTTTCCGGCGAACTCAACTCCCTCTCACGCTCTCAGGCTAGAGAGCTAGTAGAGAAATTAGGTGCCCAATGGACATCGACGATTAGCCAAAATACTGATTATTTGGTAGTCGGAAAAGATCCCGGTTCAAAATACGTCAGGGCTAAATATTTAGGAGTACCTATCATTCAGGAGAAGGCGTTTCTCAAGCTTACTCAGGGCTAGATTTCCCACCTTTTTAGCCATTCTTTTCATTATTTTTATTTTTTTTATTTTTTTTATTTTTTTTCTTGACAAAAATATCTTTTATAGTATCATCTTA
Organism: uncultured Planctomycetia bacterium; assembly: GCA_964536195.1. Classification (GTDB taxonomy): domain Bacteria; phylum Omnitrophota; class Gorgyraeia; order Duberdicusellales; family 4484-171; genus Susulua. The sequence goes on along the minus strand of CAZHVO010000019.1, from coordinate 1,454 downwards.
TGGTATGTTTTTTCCTTGATTTTAAAGGAAAAATTGCCCACGTAGCTCAGTCGGTAGAGCACTTCGTTGGTAACGAAGTGGTCACCGGTTCAACTCCGGTCGTGGGCTAAAAAAGTAAGGTAGTATTAATTAAAAACCACAAAAGTGGAGTGGGGGGGTTGCAAACCTTTCCCGCTTTTATCATTGTAAGTCATTATGAGAGAGTTAATTGCGTTATCGTGCACAATTTGTAAAAGAAAGAATTATTACACCACTAAGAACAAGAGAAAACATCCCGAAAAGATGTCGATAAAGAAGTTTTGTCCTTGGGAGCGTAAGTATATTGAGCATAAGGAAGCAAAACCATAGATGGGGAAACCAATCGCTAAATTAGGCGAGTGGCTCAATTGGCAGAGCACCGGTCTCCAAAACCGGGGGCTGCAGGTTCAATTCCTGCCTCGCCTGCTGAAAGATAGGAAAGTGGTAGTTATAGAAGGATGATCAAAAGAATAAAGGGATTTCCAAGATTTTTAAAAGAGGTAAGAGAGGAAGTAAAGAAGGTAAGCTGGTCTTCGCGGCAGGAATTAATGGCCGCAGCAACTGTTGTAGTGATTGTTACCAGTCTTTTAACTGCCTACATTGCTCTCGTGGATTTAGGTTTGTCGAGGTTAGTTCAAATCCTATTGAGGTAATACACTCTTAAAAAACTATTGTAGTTAGATGACGAAGAAGTGGTATATTTTGCACACTTTAAGCGGAGCTGAAGATAAAGCGAAAGCAAATCTTGAGGCAAGGATAAGTACTAGCGATTTTACTGAGTTGATTGATAAGGTTGTTATTCCAAAAGAGCAGATTACTGAGGTAAAACTAGGTAAGAAGAAGGTTCTTGAACGGAAGTTCTTCCCGGGGTATATCCTTATACGCATGGAGATGAATGATGACACCTGGCTTTTTGTGCGCAACACTCCTGGTATTACTGCTTTCATTGGTCCGCGAAGAAAACCTTCTCCTATATCTCAGGAAGAGGTAGATAGAATTTTAGTAAAGGCTGAAGAGAGTAAAGCTAAACCTGCACCAAAGGTGAGCTTTGAGAAGGGCGAAAGCGTTCGCGTAGTTGAAGGACCTTTTATTAATTTCAACGGTGTAGTTGAGTCTATTCATCCTGATAAGGGCAAGGTCAAGGTAAATGTTTCAATTTTCGGAAGGACTACTCCGGTTGAACTTGAATTCTGGCAAGTAGAAAAAATATAAGTAAACTATGGCTAAGAAAAAAAAGAAAAAACCAGTAAAGCAAATAAAGTTACAAATTCCTGCTGGCGCAGCAAATCCGGCACCGCCGGTTGGTCCGGCATTAGGCCAGCACGGGGTAAATATTATGCAGTTCTGCAAGTCTTTTAACGAAAGCACCAAGCAGAAAGAGGGGATAATCTTACCGGTTATAATTAGTGTTTATGAAGACCGTTCTTTTGATTTTA
>CAZHVO010000018.1:0-17882 GCA_964536195.1 uncultured Planctomycetia bacterium | reverse complement strand
AAAGAGTTGGCTTATCCTCATAAGGCCTTCTCTGGGAAGGTTTAGCTATTGATTCCTCACCTCTTAAATATTTAGCAGTTAAAGTATCCTGCATAAGCAACTGGTCTCTTTTTCCCGAATAGACGACCCTTCCTCCTTTTATCCCTGCACCTGGACCCAAATCAACTACCCAGTCGCTGGAATGGATCATCTGTTCGTCGTGCTCAACGACAATTATCGTATTACCTAAATCTTTTAGCTTTTTTAAAGTATTAATTAACTTTAGACCATCCCGAGAGTGCAACCCAATTGTTGGTTCATCAAGAATGTAAATTACCCCAGAAAGAGATGAGCCTACTTGAGTAGCCAATCTTATCCTTTGGGCCTCTCCCCCAGAAAGAGTGGAGCTTAACCTATCCAAGGAAAGATAAGCTAATCCTACACTAATACAAAAACTAAGACGCTTTTTTATTTCTTTTACAATTGGAATAGCAATTTTTTCCTCAGAACCCTTAAGTTCCAACGAAGAGAAAAATTCAAAACACTCTTCTATACTCATCCCTACTACATCCCATATCGATTTGCCACCCACATACACACTCAAAGCCTCTGATCGCAAGCGTTGGCCTAGACACTTTGGACAAGCTAATTTTGACATGTATTTAGCTATCTCTGTCTTTCGATATTGGCTATCAGTAGTCTTGAATAATCTTTCTAAATTAGGAATAACTCCCTCCAAAGGCTTATCCCAAACATAAGTATCCTCATCACCGTAAAGAATCTTCTTCCTTACTTTTTTTGAAAAACGATTAAAAGGGGTGTCCATCGATATTCTTAAACCTTTTGATAATTCTCCAAGCAATGCCCTGTAGTACATGATATAACCTCGGCTGCCCCTTCGCCAAGCTGCGATCGCTCCTTCCCGTAAAGTTTTTCCTTTATCAGGAATAACAAGATCAGGGTCGAACTCCAATTTTATACCTAACCCATTACAATCCCGGCATGCTCCATAAGGAGAGTTAAAAGAAAACTTTCTTGGCTCCATCTCTCCTAAAGACATCCCGCAATTGCTGCAGCTTAACTGAGTATTAAATAAAAACTCACTAGAGTTGCTATTATCGGCTATCAAACAAAACCCATGAGAATGCTTTAGGGCTGTTTCTACAGAATCAGCAATCCTATCCTTATAATCTGCTGAAACCTTGATTCTATCAACAACAATCTCAATATTATGTAACTTATACCGATCAAGTTTTATCTTATCTTCTAATTCGCAAATCTTGCCATCAACCCTTACCCGAGAAAAACCCTCCTTAAGTAGCCTCTTAAATAGAGCCTGATAAAGGCCTTTTTTGCCCCTGACTACCGGAGAAAGAATAAGTATCTTATTATTTTTGGTAATATTTGAAACCTTATCGATTATCTCCTGGGGTGTTTGTTTAGTGATTGGCTTCGAACACTGAGGACAATAGGGTTTACCAATACGGGCAAAGAGTAAACGTAAATAATCATAAACCTCGGTTTGAGTAGCCACAATAGAACGAGGGGAACCGCTAACAGTCCTTTGTCCAATGGCTATTGCCGGAGAAAGGCCCTCAATATGCTCAACATCTGGTTTCTGAAGCTGGTCTAAGAACTGACGGGCATAACTAGAAAGGCTCTCTACGTATCGACGTTGCCCTTCAGCATAAATAGTATCAAAGGCTAAAGATGACTTACCTGATCCGGAAAGACCAGTAATTACGGTTAGTTTATTCTTGGGTATTTTTAAGTTGATCTTCCTTAAATTGTGCTCGTTAGCACCTTTTATGATTATCTGATCATTCATAAAAAGAATCTTCTCTTAACTTCCGATTTTTAAAGGAAAAAAAATCTTCTTTAATAACTGTTGCGTGGAAAGAATAGCTAAGGCGCTTGTCTTCGGGTTCGTTTTTGAAGGAATGTTCTCTACTCTTATGCTTAATTTAGCTTCCTGGGAATCTACAACGATATGATGAATATTTCTCTTTAACTTTGGATCAGCTTTTATGCAAACCTCAACCTTCTTAAAAGCTGAAGCCAGAGATATGGCAACTGCAACATTTATATTCTTGGGAAAATGCTTTATCGCTTCTTTCACGCCCCCTTTAAACACTATCCTTTCTTTCTTTAAATTGGTTAAATCTATCCCCTTCTTCTTCAGATACTCCACACCGATAAGCCCACGCGGTGGTTTAGAAGTAGTTAGAGATACTCTCTTAATATTTCCCATACTTAAAGCACCTATGCCATCTATTCCCAAAACTGCTCCCGAAGAAACATAGATATTTATCTTTCTTTTGGCAGCCTCTTTTAAAAGAGAAGCCTTATCAACAAGAGCGCCTACACTAAGAATTATTAAGTCTTTACGATAGGCAATTACTTTTTTCAGGAGAAAGCTAGCTGCTGGACCAGAAGCAGTTTCAATAACTAAATCTACATTTTTAACTAAATCAACAGTATTACATATCTTAGGCGCCGAACGTAATTTCTTCTGCAGAGTCCTAGCTGCCTTAATGTCCTTATCAGCTAAGCAAGAGACAACTGCCGAAGAAAAAAGCTTCTTGTCAATATATGAAGCAACTCCACTTCCGATCGCCCCACAGCCAACTATTCCGATTTTTACTATCTTATTTCTTAACATTTAAAATAATATTATCGATTAACCGTACTTTTTTAATGTAAACAGCCAAGGCGATTAAAACCTTACCCTTTATTCTATTTACTCTTTTAAGATTCTCTGCATCTACTATTTCTATGTAATCTATTCTAGCTAATTCCCTAGGTTTTACAAGTTGTTTCATCTGACTAATTACCCTTTTGGGATCCCTTTGGCCTAATCTTATAAGCTCCTTAGCTAATGCTAAAGTTTGATAAAGGCAACGGCTGCTTACTCGAGCCTGACCTTTTAAATAGGCGTTTCTCGAACTCATAGCTAGATTATCGGTCTCCCTTATAATAGGTAAAACCTTTATTCTGATTGGAAAATTAAAGTCTTTTACTAATTTTTTTACGATAAGGGTTTGCTGATAATCTTTTTGGCCAAAATAAGCAATATCCGGTCTGACAATATTGAATAATTTTACAAGAATAGTGCATACTCCTTTAAAATGGCCCGGCCGTGACTTTCCGCACAAACGGCTACTTAAATCATTCTCATAAGCACAGACAGAAGTCCTACCAGAAGAAGGATACATTGTGTTTGCTCCAGGAGAAAAAAGTAAATCAACGCCTCCAGCCGCTAGCTGTTTCTTATCTCTAGAAAAATTTCTGGGATAACTCCGGTAGTCTTCTCCAACACCAAATTGAGTAGGATTTATAAAAATACTCGCTATTAAGAAATCACACTCTTTTCTTGCTTTTCTGACTAAAGAAAGGTGCCCTTGGTGTAAAGCCCCCATAGTAGGAACAAAACCGATTATTTTGCCTAGCTTAGTCTCCTTACGGGAAATCTTCCTTACTTTCTCAATACTTGCGGCGATAACCATGTTTTATCAGCTTATTTTTTAATTCTGGTTCAATCTCTAAAAGTGGCTCGATTACAAATTTGCGTTCAAACATCCGAGGATGAGGAACTTTTAACTCCGACTCATCTATCATCTCTTCTCCATATAAGAGAATATCTAAATCAATCCTCCGAGGAGCATTCTTAAACGAACGAATCCTTCCTAAACTATCCTCGATTGCTTGCAGCTCCTTCAATAAATCCGAGGCGGCAAAATTGGTTTCTAGCTTTATAACTGCATTTAAATACTTTCTCTGACCTGCAGCGTCTTGAGGCTCAGTCTCAATTATTTTTGATACTTTCTCGACAGTAATATTTGAAGTTTCTTTTAGGCAACTAATCGCCTTATTAATATAATCTTCCCTATCACCTAAATTAGAGCCAAGACCTATGAAGACTGCTGGCATTTTTAACTATTGGGAAAATTTATTTGTAATCGGCATGCGTCTATCTTTACCAAAAGCACAGGGGGTAATTTTTATACCTACAGGCGCTTGGCGGCGCTTATATTCATTGAAATCAACCATCTCGATTATTCTCTTAACCAAACTTCTCTTGAACCCCTTTTTAGCTATCTCATCCAAAGAATGGTGTTCTTCCACATATAATTTAAGGATAGGATCAAGTAACTCATAAGACGGAAGGATATCAGTATCTTTTTGGCCAAACTTGAGCTCTGCCGAAGGGGCTCTCTTTATCGTTGAGCTAGGAATAACCTTCTTGGAATTAATCTTATTTATATACCGGGCTATCCTATATACCAGCATCTTGTATACATCGCTTAAAATCCCAAATCCACCAACCATATCGCCATAAAGTGTACAATAGCCGCAAGAAACTTCACTCTTATTGCCGGTATTAAGCACAAGATATTTGAATTTGTTAGAGAAAGCCATTAGAATATTTCCACGAATTCTAGCCTGAAGGTTTTCTTCTGCTTTATGCCTCTTGCCACTCCCCAAATAAGGTTTAAGATCTTTAAGGTAAGTTTGTAAAGTATTGTCGATTCTGACTACAGAATGCTTTATCCCTAAATTTTTGCATATTTGCTTTGCATCGCGAAGTGTACCTTTAGAAGTATAAAGTGAAGGCATAATAAGACCGTAGACATTCTCTTTACCTAAGGCCTCCTTAGCTAAAGCAACCACAACTGCAGAATCGATTCCTCCGCTTACACCTACAACCACCTTCTTGAATCCATTCTTCTTAACATAATCACCAAGGCCAAGCCGTAATGCTAAAAATGCCTCTTGGGCCTGACTAGCAACAACCTTTTTAAAAGGATACTTTTTCCCCTTATTGAGATTGAAAATAAGTAAATCTTCGGAGAATCTCTTTGCAAAGGCGATAAGTTTACCTGAGGGTGAAACAACCTTGCTAGTTCCATCAAAGATTAGCTCATCCTGGCCTCCGACTAAATTACAATAGAGCACAAAACTTCCTGTTCTTTTAGCGGCATGGGACAAAGCTTTCTCCCTAATGCTCACCTTACCTAAATAAAATGGTGAAGCAGAAATATTAATCACAAAATCGGGAGATTTTTCTCTTAAAAAATTGATAAACTTCTCTTCCCAAATATCTTCACAAATACTCACTGCAAAAGAATAACCTTTAATCGTATATACTGCTAATTTGTTGCCTGGAGAAAAGTACCTCTTCTCATCAAAAACCCCATAATTAGACAAAATGTTTTTCCGGTAAATACCCTCTACCTTACTGTTACGAATTAAAGCACAAGAATTGTATATGGCATCTCCCTTCTTATCTATAAAACCAACCAAAACTGTTATGTCTTTACACTCTTTCTTTATCGAATTTAAAATCCCTATATTTTTAGCAATAAAATGGTTTTTTAGAAGCAAGTCCTCAGGAGGATATCCAGCTAAGGCTAGTTCAGGAAAGACCACCAAATCTGCACCTTTTTTCTTTGCTTTTCTTATAAAAGCAATAATTTTAGCGCGATTTTGCTTTAGGTCTCCGACAGTAGGATTAATCTGGGCTAAGGCAATCTTAATCATAATGGCCTATTATACCGCTTTTGCCTGAGTAATCAAGCAGGCCTTCTTTGCCAGCGGAAGAAGAAGAAAATGCTAATAATTATTACGATTAAGGCCGTAAACTGCGAAGTCGAAAGAGAGAAAATCTCTCCCCGGCCATCTCCTCGATAAAACTCTATAATAAACCTAAAAATCCCATAACAAATACCATAGGAAAGTAGAATCTGGCCATCAAATTTTTTGTATCTCTTCAAAATTAGAAGGAGGAAAAAAATTAAAAACAGAAAAAGAGCAGAAATCAGCTGGGTAGGAATGACCTTTACTTCCAAAAGGCCAGCTGGAGACTCCCGGGGAAATAGAATTCCCCAGCTTGAATCCGTAGGCTTACCATAACAACAACCGTAGCAAAAACAACCAATTCTTCCCAAAGCATGCCCTAAAGGAATACCCAAAGCTGCGATATCTCCAGATTTTAGGAGATTAATCTTGTATTTTTTGGCCAAAATAAGGACAGTTAAAATACCTGAGATGATTCCTCCATAAAAGACGAATCCGCTGCGACTTAAAATAACGCTCAGGGGATTACTTAGGAACCACTCCCACTCTACCAGAATATAAACTACTCGGGCTCCCAAAAACCCCCAAACCAAAGCCCAGAAAAAAATATGTGAGAAAATCTTTCTCGAGATGCCCTCTTTATCAGCTTGGTTCCTGCAGACAAGATAAGAAGCGATTGCACCTAGAAAGACAAAAACTCCATAAGTATATATCGTAATTGGCCCTAACTTAAATAATATAGGATACATCCTATCTCCTTATAACTAAAACTCAACCAAGCATGATATTGACCGGACCATCTAAGGCTAAATTTATATCCATATGCTCACCAAAAGCTCCGCTGGCAACAACCACCCCTTTAGATTCTAATATTGAAACGAAATCAATAAAGAGTTTACTGGCTTCCTGGGGATCTAAGACATCTTCAAAAGAAGGCCGCCTTCCCTTACTGGTATTAGCCGAAAGAGTGAAGTTGGAGATACAGAGAAGCTCATAATTCTTATCCTTTAGGGAATAGTGCAACTTAGCCTCTTGGTTCTGGAATACTCTCAAGTTAATCACTCTTTCTGCCATCTGATCTAATTTAGCACCACTATCCCCTTTCTCCAGGCTTACGAATATAGCCAGACCTTTGTCAATTGCTGAGAGCCTCTTACCCCCAATAAGTACTTCCCCTTTATGTACGCACACAACGAGTACTTTCATATAGAGCTCCTTGAACTGTCTGCCTCTTCTTAAATTCACCTTCTATTCTCTTTAAAGCTTTTTCCTTATCGTTAACCCAAGAAGGAGCAACCAAAAGATCACGATGAGCGTCAGAAACTAAACGCAATATTACCTGACTTCTGGGAAGTAGCTCTAAGAAACTAACCAGAATATCAGCATATTCATCCAAAGATAATAGCTTCTGATTAACCTTCTCATGCATATCTGCCAATAAAGTATCTTTAACTACATGCAAAGCATGAAACTTGATGCCCCAAAGAGGCATCTTGGCTAGAACTCTTGCAGTTGCCAACATATCTGACTTTGTTTCCCCCGGCAATCCCAAAATAACATGCACACCTATTTTTATATTATCTCTTGCTAAAGTTAACTCTACTGCCCTTTGAAAATCAGCGAAGGTATGGCCTCTATTGATAAACTTTAAGGTTTTATCGTGAATTGTCTGTAAGCCATACTCAACATAAACCTCATAATCCTTGGCAAGATCCTCAATTAGACTTAGCTTTTCCTCATCAATGCAGTCTGGCCGAGTAGATATAGCAATCCCTACGATATCATCGAATTTTCTAACCACATCGTATTGCTTCCTTAACAGCTTAAGATCTCCGTGAGTATTGGAGTTGCTCTGAAAATAAGCAATAAATTTCTTTACCTTAAAGCGCTCTCGGGCATAGGCCTTGGCCTGAACAATCTGCTCCTCTAGCTTTAAAGAAGATAGACGACTAAAGTAACTAAAAGCTTTATTATTACAAAATATACACCCCTGGTTACTTATAGTCCCATCAGTGTTAGGGCAATTAAATCCGGCATCTAAACTTATCCGGTGAACCCTCTGAGAAAATTTATCCCTTAAGTATCGATTAAAAGAATAGAAATATTCATCCATTGTTACGATCCCTTAAACTATAAGTACAGCCACAATAATTTTGTCGGTAAAGGTTAAGCTCCTCTGCCCCTGCAAGGCTCCTCTTGAAACCATCTCCCTTTTTAAAGTCAAAAGGTAAGAAATTATCCCGACTTATATCTTCTCCAATATCGATAATAACTGAGCTCTTTTTATGAGGACTAACACTTAAGGTAGTAGTAAAGTAATCGCAATCTTGACCAACTGATACTTTAAAAGACTCCTCTAAACGTAACCGGTAACACAACCGACAACGTCTACTCCCTTCTGCCTCTTGGCTATAAGGCTGTAAGTCTCTGTACCAATCCGATGGCCGATACTGCCCCTCTAGCATCGGAACACCTAGAGCTCCTGCCACAATAAAAGCCGCATCTCTTCGCTTTTGGTATTCAATTTGAGGCTGGATATTAGGGTTAAAAAAGAAACCGATAGGTGTAAACCCCTCCTCTCTTAATCTCTCCACGCAAGCATAAGCACAAACCCCACAACAAGTATGCAACAAAACTTTCTTAGCCATAAGATTCCTAATGTAGGCTATAACTCAAAATAATCTTTTATAGTAATAAACTCTATTTTCTCACGAAGACGAGACAGCTGAGCCTTAAGAAATTTAAGAGTATTCTTCCTAGGATGGGCAATAACAATAATCTTGCCCTTCTCTCGAGCCAAAACTTCTAGCTCTTCCATGCGTTTTTCTATCGCTTTGATATCATCTATAGCATCCAGAAAACCCTGGTTATACCCCGAAATCAATTCTATTTTGCGGGCTTGCTCATAGGCAATAGATTTAAGAGATGTTCTGCTGTCAATAAAAATCAAACCTCTTTTTTTTAATTCTCTTAATACAATTTCCATCAACTGTTGGTTTTCGGTTGCAAGCGAACCCATATGATTATTAACCCCAATAGCTATTCGAATAGAATTAAGATATTGACGCAAAAGATAAATTACTTCCCTCTTACTTAAATCGCTAGTAATAAACCGATATTTATCTGTTTGATAACGTTGGCTATTTGCCGGTTCAAGCGGTAGGTGGATAAGAACAGAAAAACCACAACGCGATGCTATATGGGCAATATTCTTTGAAAATTTTAAATTAGGTATTACTGAAATCGTAAATGGTGTATCTAAGGAGTAGATTTCTTTTAGGTCCTTTAAACTCTCGCCTAAATCATCGAAGATTAGAGCTATCTTTGGTCGCTGAGGACTTCCCTTTCCGACAGAAAAGGATAAAACTTTATTGTTGGAACCACTTTTCTTATTTAAAGTCTTATAAAAAATTATCGGGGTAATGATTAAAGCAATAAGAAGGGTGATCCTTAAACTTTTAGCCATTGAATGACTTCACGAATTCCCTGAAACTCTTAGCAGGATTATTGCTCTTTAGGATTGCACTGCCTATGCACATATAATCGAGTCCGGTTCTCTTTACTCCCAGCAGATTATCCTGCTTTATACCACCATCAATTCCGGTTTGTTTTTGGGGATACTCATTCTTAAAGTTCCTTATTTTCTCTAAAACTCCCGGTATAAAAGATGCTCCGTAAAAGCCGGGGTTAACCGACATAAAAAGAACCGTATCTAACTCTCCAACCAAATATCGAAAATCATCGATTTCTGTGGAAGGATTCACCGCTATTCCAACTCCCATACCCATTTCTCGGATTTTGGCAATTATCTTTTTATGGTCTCCCTTGATCTCAAAGTGATAAATTACCCTATCAGCACCTAAGGTTTTAAAAACCTGAAGCCACTGGCAGGGGTCAGAAACCATAAGGTGGGCCTCGCAACGAATAGGAGACTTCCAGCCAGCCAGATCTTGGAGGGTAATGCTCTGGGAAGGAACAAATTTACCATCCATAATGTCTATCTGCACATAATCAGTAAATTCTGCACAAGTATTGACCATTTGAATTAGCTCTTCTCTTTTACTAGTAAGCAATGCCGGAATAATCATTTTTTACCCTCGCCACCCCTGTTTAGATAACTTTTTGTAAACACATAAATAATCCTTCTTCCAATGGGTATTAAGTATCTTCTTTACCGGAACACAGTCAAATTCTTCTCCTTTTACGCTTTTTCTGGTACCAAACCTCTCAGAATAGATTTCACAGTAAAACCTATTCTTCTCACCCTTCCTCAAATGCAGACAAGGGTCGTCATAAGCGCCACAACATCCGCCACACCGTATGCAGAGTTTCTCCCACTCTTCCTCTTTGCTCTCTAAATAGTTAAAATAATCTTTACCGCTTTTTATCTTTACCATACTCAGGTAGGATTGTTATTTGAAAAGACTAAAAGTAATAATTATGCCACTAAAGACTATCGACACCATCGACATCAATTTAATCAATATATTCAAAGAAGGTCCGGCAGTATCCTTAAAAGGATCACCGACAGTATCGCTAGCAACTGCAGCCTTATGACAATCAGAACCTTTTCCGTCACAATTACCTTCTTCTATATACTTCTTGGCATTATCCCAAGCTCCTCCGGAGTTCGCCATCATTACTGCTAAAACAAAACCAGATGCCAGGGCTCCGACAAGAAGGCCAATGCCTCCCCTTACCCCCAACAACAAGCCGGTTAAAATCGGAACAATAATTGCTAAAAGAGAAGGGATAACCATTTCTTTTTGGGCAGCTTTAGTGGTCAAAGTAACACATCTTGAGTAATCAGCCTTAGCTTTCCCCTCTAATAATCCTTTTATTTGATGAAATTGTCTACGAGCTTCCTCAATAATTGCCCCGGCAGTTCTGCCCACCGCCTTTAAGGATAAAGAACAGAAAACAAAAGGCATCATTGCTCCAATAAAAATACCAATGAGAACATTAGGATTGAGTAAGCTTAAGTCCATATTCACTACCTTACCTAACCTTACTGCTTCATGCATAATATGGTCTTTGTAGGCAACAATTAAAGCTAATGCTGTCAGTGCTGCTGAACCTATGGCAAAACCTTTACCGGTAGCGGCTGTAGTGTTCCCTAAAGAATCAAGCTGATCAGTTCTATTTCTTACTTCTGGCTCTAACTCTGCCATTTCGGCTATACCACCGGCGTTATCAGCAATCGGACCGTAAGCATCAGTAGCTAAAGTTATTCCTAAGGTAGACAGCATCCCCACTGCTGAGATACCGACACCGTAAAGCCCCATAGCAAAATTATTAAACCCTCCGCTTACTGCAAAACTTGCTAAGATTGCACCGCTAACCGTAAGTACTGCTCCGGCTGGTGAAAGCATACCTAAAGCAATGCCCTCAATGATCATAGTTGCCGAACCGGTTTTAGAAGCCTTAGCTAATTCTCTGGTTGGCTTATATCCGGCAGAAGTAAAAAATTCTGTAAATTGTCCAATTAATACTCCGGCAAGAAGCCCAATCACTACTGAACCAAAAATGCCTAAGTATTCTTTACCCAAAATATGCCAAACAACCAGAAAAGAAAAAATAATGACTAACCCTGAAGCTGTCCAAACCCCTTTTCTCAAAGCCTTAAGTAATCCCTTTTGGGTAGCACCCTCTTTAGTCCTAACAAAAAAATATCCAATCAAAGATGCCAGAACTCCGCATGCAGCCATAAGCATAGGAGTAATAACGCCTTTTAAACCCAACCCAGCTGCAGCAGCTAAAGCCATTGTCGCTACTATAGAATCAACATATGACTCGTATAAATCTGCTCCCATACCAGCAACATCCCCAACATTATCGCCAACTAAATCAGCAATAACTGCTGGATTTCTTGGATCATCTTCAGGAATCCCAGCTTCAATTTTACCGACTAAATCAGCACCAACATCAGCAGCCTTAGTATATATTCCTCCACCTAAACGCGCAAAAAGAGCATAACTGGATGCTCCCATCCCAAAACAAAGCATTGTAGATGTTATTGCGGTTAGCAAATTACTACCGGCCGGCAGAGGATTATTAGTATAGTACCACTTTAGAATAACAAACCAAGTAGCCATCTCTAAAAGCCCTAGCCCCACTACAATAAGCCCCATGACTGTTCCAGCACTAAAGGCAACTCGCAAGCCTTTATTTAAACCCTGCTTAGCAGCAAAAGCAGTGCGGGCGTTTGACTTGGTAGCTACATACATTCCCATCCATCCGCAAAACCCGGAAAAAACTCCCCCGGTAAGAAAAGCAAAAGGGACAAATATAACCAAAAATCCCTTAAAAGCCATGAACAAAAGAATACAAAAAACAATTAAAAAGAATATTGAGACAACCTTGTACTGCTGTTTCAAGTACCCCCTTGACCCTTCAAAAATATAGCGAGATATATCCTGCATCTTCTCGCTACCTTGGGGTTGCTTAAATATCCAGCGAACCAAAAATCCGCAAAAACTTAATGCTAAGAACGCTCCGACGAAAACGAATATAACTGGATCCATGAATTTACTCCTTTTAATAAGCACATCCCTTTAGGGATAGTGCGAATTACTTCTTAAAGATTGCTTCCCTTCTCTCACCTACGGAAATGAATGTTACTCTTACCCCTAAGAAATCTTCAATAAATCGTACATATTTTCTGGCTGTAAGCGGTAAGTTAGAAAATTTCCTCACCTTATTAATATAACTCTTCCACCCTTTAAACTCCTTATAAACAGGCTGAATGCTTTCTAGATTGTAAGGGAAACTCTTCAAAATCTTACCCTTATACTTATAGCCAACACAAACCTTTATCTCCTCCAAGCCATCTAGAACATCCAACTTGGTAATAACCAAATCGGTTACTTTATTGAGAATTACCGATCTCTTCAGCAATACTAAATCCAACCAGCCACATCTACGAGGACGACCAGTTGTTGCACCAAATTCTACTCCTTTATTGCGGAAATAATTCAGGAACTTTCCTTCTAGCTCTGTGGGAAACGGTCCTTCACCGACTCGGGTAGTATAAGCTTTGGCTATCCCCAAAACCTTATTGACAGAGACAAAAGAAAGGCCTGAACCCAAAAGGGCATTGGAAGAGACTACTGACGACGAAGTCACAAAAGGGTAGGTACCAAAATCTACATCTAAAAAGGCGCCTTGAGCTCCCTCAAACAAGAATCGTTTTTTTCTCTGCTTATAAAAGTAATCTACTAAATCACAAACATAGGGCTTTAATTTTTTAGCTAAAGCACTGTACTCCTTATAGATCTCGTTAAAAGAAAACTCTTTAGACTTATAAACCTTCTTAAAGATAGGATTCTTTTCTCCTAAATTATCTTTTAACTTTAAAGAAAAAACTTTCGGGTCAATAAAATCAATCATTCTTATTCCACAACGTGAAACCTTATCCACGTAGCAAGGACCAATCCCTCTTTTAGTAGTACCAATTTTCTGAATACGTCCCTTCTCTCTTAAAGCATCCAAAATCCTGTGATAAGGCATAATTATATGACAAAGAGGAGAGATCTTTAGATTGCTTGGAGAAACATTTATCCCCTTAGCCTTAAGAGAGTTTATTTCCTCTATCAAAATACTAGGGTCAACCACCACGCCATTGCCAATCGCACAAATTTTCCCCTTTCTCAAGAGACCAGAAGGAACAAGATGAAAGACGAACTTCTCACCCTTTATAACTACGGTGTGGCCGGCATTATTTCCGCCTTGAAAACGAACAATAACATCGCTACTACGACAAAGATAATCAATCACCTTCCCCTTACCTTCATCTCCCCATTGCAATCCTATTAGTATTGTATTCATAGCTTCTCCAAATTACCTTTTTAACCCCTTGCTTTAACTTGTTAAATTAATGCTTCTACTGTAAAAAGCTTCTTGGCGATATTTGGGTATTTAGCGACAAACCTTAATTCGTCCTCAACCAATGGCTTCTGGTTATGAACATTAGCATAGCGAGCTAGCTCTAGAATTTCACGAGCCTCTTTGTCATCCTTAAATTTTATTGATAAACGATCATAAACATTGCGAAAACCTTTTATCCCTGAATACTCTCCTACAGTAATCTTTCTACCCGTATCAACAGTCTCAAGTTCACCACGACCTAATGCTTCGTAGTTATATAGCTCATAATTTCTTCTATCCTTTAGAGCACCATCGGCATGGATTCCTGACTCATGAGCAAAAGCATTTGCCCCCACACCAGGATGATTTATCGGTATAGGTATGCCAAAAGCATAAGAAGCATACTTACTTATCCGCCAGGCTTTCTTCAAGTTTACCTTGGAGTCAAGTTTGTACTTACCCATGCCACTGCCATACTTGATTGCTAAGATGGTACTAACTAAATCAGCATTACCAGCACGCTCGCCTACTCCATTCACACAAGTATTAATATAACCATCAACATCATTATCTATTGCAGCCTTTGCTCCGGCAATAGAACTAGCAACTACCAAACCTAAATCATTATGGCAATGAATCTCTGCTGGCAATTTTACTTTTTTTAAAATAGCATCTATCCTCTCATAAATAGAAAAGGGAGTATCAAAACCTAAAGTATCGCAATACCTAAACCTATCGGCTCCAGCTTTTTTTGCTGCCTCGACAAATTCAATCAAATATTCGATACGGGAACGTGAAGCGTCTTCAGCATTAACCCCTATTGCCTTTGCGCCTAACTTCTTAGCTGCCTTTACCGCCTCAGTCATGTTCTTTATGACCCCTTTATGGTCAAGACGGCCCTGAAATTTATGCTTAATCATCTGATCAGAAGTTGAAATTGAAAGATTCAGATACTCTATCCCGGGAATATTCCTAAAGGCACTCTCTACATCCCCTTTTATCGCCCTTATCCAACCAGAAAGTCGTAAATTCTTTATTGCTCCCTTGCGAACTAAATCTAAATTAGCCTTAAGATAATTGCTCTCATGACCAGTCATCGGGAACCCATACTCACTCTGGAATATCCCCATTTGATCAAGATAGAGATTAATCATTGTCTTCTGTAATTTTGACAAGCATATCCGAGATGTTTGCACACCGTCTCGATTAGTAACATCAACTATATAAATCTTAGCCATTATTCTCCTCCTCTTTAAAAAAACTCTTTAACTCTTCCTTATTGATATTAAATATCTTAAATATCCTGTTATTCTTAATCAAAATAGTATTCCCATCCCCAACCATTAATTCCTCTGCCAACTGCTTATTCTCTTTAATTAACTTATCCATTACCGAAGACATCATCACCTTTCTTATTTCTTTATAGCTCAACCCTTCCTTCTCGGCTGTATCTATCCAGGAACTATCTTCTATATCCTTTATTCGCCGGTAAATATAATTATTGAATTCACTTGGACAAAGTTCCCTTATAGCTAAAGCTACCCGCACTTCTTCTTTAGGATAACCACTCTTTTTACCTTGAGGGATAATAAAATGAAGTTTAAGATCAATCTTATTTTCCATCGAGAAGCTTATTAAAGCATCTAGCATTTCACTGGAGTTTTTCGCGTAAAGATCCAAAAATAAATCAATTTTTTTCTCTATCTCTCTTCTCCTAAGATACATACATATCCCGGACAGCTCTTCTCTTAATAAAATCCTTTTAGCCGGACCAATTTCAAAGAGAACCTTGAGTTTATCAAAAATCTCCTCTTCTTTAATCAAAGGGTCAATAAGAAAGCGAGGCAGTGTCTGGATCTTATATTGTGAAATAAGTTTCCTTGCTTGCTTCTCTTTATAATCAATAATCTCAAATTTTATTCCCGGAAATTTACTCTTAAGAAGTTTTTGTGGAATTTGAGTAGCACAAAAAGGACAATTCTTATCTGTAATAATAATTGCCGCTATATCTTTAGTCTCTCCAGGAACATAGGTAGCTGTACACTCTTCACAAGAAGAATCTGACTCATCGGCGTAAGCAAAGAAAAAAGAGAAGAAAAAAGAAATAACAATCACAAAGGTCAAAGAAATTCCTTTCCTGGCTAAATCCTTAAATACCATTATCACGCCTCTATAGTTTTACTACCTTTAAAGAAATTATATTAGAGTTAGATTTAATCTGATTTATTACTTCCTCACCTACAGGATTATCTAAATTGAGAATAGTTAAAGCTTCCTTTTTACGACTACGCTTACCCAAACTCATACCAGCTATGTTGATATTGTTAGACCCTAAAGTTGTCCCTAGGAAACCTATAACTCCCGGCTTATCCTGATTACTTATAACTAGCATCAACTCAGATGGTGCAACTTCAATATAAACATCATCCATCTTAGCAAAGCGGGCTTCTTTATTAGCAAAGAGAGTTCCCTCTAATAGGCGTTCCTCTTTGTCAGAAGTAACCTTTACTCTTATGCTGTTAGTATACTCCCCTTCCTCGCTTATCTTTATCTGCTCTACCTTAATACCTCTGGCCTTGGCTACCTCTAAAGCATTTATGTAATTAACATCTTCCTCTAACTGTTGAGAGAAAAACCCCCGGGTAAAAGCTGCGCCGATAACGTCTACCTTATAAGTTGATATCTCACCTAAATAGGATATTTTAATCGCCTTTACACCACCCTGAATAAGCCCAGCGATAAATTTACCCATTTTCTCAGCCAAGTTAAAGTAAGGCTCAATAATCTTATAGGTCTCAGGGTCAAGTTGAGCATAATTAACAGCATTCTTAATAGCCTTGCCGAGGAGAGCATCTTTTATACAATGAGCAACCTCTATAGCAACATTTACCTGAGCTTCTTCAGTAGAAGCTCCTAGATGTGGAGTAGTAATAAGATTTTCTAAATCTAGGAGTTTGGACTCCAGGGGTGGTTCTTGGGAATAAACATCTAAAGCTGCTCCAGCGATTCTTTTACTCTTTAGAGCTTCGTATAAAGCCTCCTCATCGACTATCCCTCCCCGAGCACAATTAATAACAAAAGCGCTTGGTTTCATTTGAGAGAACTCTTTGTTAGAAATTAAATTCTTAGTCTCTTCAGTAAGAGGAGTGTGCACAGTAATAAAATCTGCCCTTTTCCATATTTCTTTCAGGCTTGCTAGTTTTACTCCAACCTTCTCGGCTACGTCTTCGGAAATAAAAGGATCATATACTAAAACTTCCATACCGAAAGCAATCGCCCGTTTAACCACTTCTTTACCAATACGGCCTAAACCAATAATGCCTAATACCTTAGAATAGAGCTCGATCCCCTTAAACTTAGACCTCTCCCACTTCTTCGCCTTAAGCGAGATATGGGCAAAAGGAATATTTCTAGCAACAGCCAGCATGAGGGCAAAAGTTTGCTCACAAGTAGAGATAGTATTGCCTCCGGGAGCATTCATAACAATTATTCCTTTTTTGGTTGCGGCTTTTATATCGACATTGTCCAAACCAACTCCGGCCCGGCCAATAACCTTTAACTTGTCTCCCTTTTCTATTAACTCACTAGTTAGTTTTGTGCCGCTTCTTATGACAATACCTTGATAATCACCAATAACCTTTTTAAGCTCATCAGGACTTAATTTATACTTACAATCTACCTTAAAACCGGCATCTTCTAATATCTTTACGCCTTCTGGTGATAATTTATCAGATACAATAATCTTATCCATTAAGAACCTCCTCTAACCGCGACAGTGACTCTCCTTGTTTGAACTCATGGCCTAATTTTGCCAATACTTTCTCAAGGAGTGAAAAGCACTCAATCAAATCTTTCTCGTTTATCCAACCCATATGGGCAATTCTAAAAATCTTGTCTTTAAGATCAGCTTGACCGCCAGCTATGCTTAAACCATACTCTCCCCTCAAAGTCTTAACAATATCTGAAGATTTAATATTTTCAGGAGAAACAATAGCTGTGACTGAATCAGAGGGCCGCTCGGAGAGTAATTTTAACCCTAAAGCTTTAGCGGCCTCTCTCGTAGCCTCAGCCATCTTCGAAAACTTCTTCCACCTTGCCTCTACACCTTCCTTTTTAATTGCATCGATTGCAGCCTTTAAGCCTACAATGAGAGAAACGGCTGAAGTATACGGTGTATCATCCTTGGCATGACTCTTTAAGGCTTTCTTTAAATCAAAATAGTACTTGGGCAAATCCGAAGTTGCCATCGCCTTTTGGGCTCTCTGGCTCAAACTTATGAAGCCCAAGCCCGGAGGAAGCATAAAGCCTTTCTGTGAACCACAGACAACTACGTCAACTCCCCACTGATCAGTAAGTAAAACGTCTTGGCCTAAACCGCTAATAGCATCAACCACCAAGAGTATATCTTTCTCGCTTGTAATCTTAGCGATTTTCTCAATATCAAAAACAGTAGCTGTGGA
>CAZHVO010000017.1:5702-18308 GCA_964536195.1 uncultured Planctomycetia bacterium | reverse complement strand
AACGGATAGGCTTTACCGGAGGTGAACCATTTTATGCCCTTGACTTTCTCTGCCAAATCTCGAAAGAAGGAGTCCGCTGTAAAATGTTTTTTGATCATATAATAACTAACGCTGTCTGGTTCAAAACCAAAAAGGAATTATCCTCAGTTTTGAATCAACTTTTCCTCTGCGGATACGACGGTAGGTTCTTCGTAAGCGTTGATGCTTTTCACAAACAAGACTTACGAAAAGTCGCCTCGTTTATAAAAGTTGCGAGTCAAATCTGGACACTGCCTAATATCGTTTCGATCTCCAGCGTAAAAGGAACCAGAGAGGCTGAAACCAGAACAAAACTTAAAAATCTTGCCAAGATCCTCAAAGCTCGCTTTACCGGATTAACTTCTCAGAAAGCCAGCATAAAAAACAAAGATCTTCTCATCAATATTTTTTCTTTTAACCTTAGTCCTGTCGGCAAGGCGGTCCGGTTAAAAAATCCCTGGGATGGAAAATGGTTTGAAGACGACTTCTGTAAAGGTCCCGGTCATATTTTTTTCGTACTTTCGGATCAAACGGTAAAACCCTGCTGCGGATACGCCCACGAGGCAGATATTCTTACTATCGGTTCGATAAAACGTGATAGCCCGAAACAACTTTTGCTAAATGCTAAACGAAACCAGTTTGTCTCCACTGTTTTCGAATCTGGACTACACGTGATCAGAAAACAACTTGAATCCTCGGGAATACGTTTCCCGGGTAAAACCACAAATCATTGCTTTTTTTGTTATTATCTTACCCACCATATACCGCGGCCAATCCTCGATAGCTGTCTCAAAAAAATACATAACAAGTCTTAAAAATTCAGAGAAAAAGGTGTCTGCCCCTTTTTTACAGCAGATTCTGTGAACTTTATAATACTATTCATCATCTTTACCGCTTCAACAGGATATGCGCCTATGGCGCACTCTGCCGAAAGCATTAAGTAATTCGAACCATCCAACACAGCATTTGCGATGTCACTTACCTCAGCACGTGTCGGCCGCTTATGCTCAGTCATACTCTCAAGCATTTGGGTAGCAGTAATCACCATCTTTTTTTTCTTGATACACTTTTTTATGATCATTTTCTGCAATACCGGGACTTTATACACCGGTAAAGAAACGCCCATGTCTCCCCGGGCTATCATAATGCCATCTGCAACTTTAATTATTTCATCGATATTCTTAATCCCCTCCCGGTTTTCAATCTTCGCGATAATTCCCGGGTTAACTCTACTAGAATTTACGATTTTCTTTATATTAAAAACATCATCCTTGTTCCTTACAAATGACTGAGCGATGAAATCTACTTTGTTTTTTATCCCGAATTGTAAATCTATTTTGTCTTTTTCAGTTAAATCTTTAAACCTAAGCTTAATGCCCGGGATATTAACCCCTTTATTCTCCTTTAATGTTCCCGGTACAATCACTTCTGCTTGTATCCGTTTTTTTGATACAAATTTCACTCTAAGGGCAATATAACCATCATCTATATATATAAAACTACCGGTTTTTATATCCTGCAAAGAACCATCATAATCAAACGGTATAATTCCATCATCATTCAGATTGCTTTGGTTGCTTAGATAAACGCTTTGACGTTTTTTTAATTCGATTGATTTTTTGCTGCTACCCTTAAATTTTCCTATTCGTATCCGATAACCTTCAAGGTCTTGTAGAATCCTTATATGACGACGATATTTTTTATTTAACTTTCTGATTAAGCTCATACGGACCATATGTTCTTTGTGGCTTCCATGGGAAAAATTAAGTCTGGCTACATCCATTCCTCCCAAAATCATTTTTCGGAGTGTAGTAATATGCTCACTCGAAGGCCCTAAAGTACATATAATCTTTGTTTTAACCATATTATTCCATCTGCTATAAGCTAAGGCCTGTTTCGAAGTCGCAGCTTCGCCTTAACTCAGCATGGCAACCCCTAAAATCGCATAATAATCCTTCATAGGTTTAACTTCCCGGTCTTTGGATCAATATCTACAATAACCTTATCCCCGCTTTTGTAATCACCATTTAAAATTTTTAAAGCAAGGACATCTTCAATTTCCCTCTGAAGTAAACGCCGTAAAGGCCTTGCCCCAAAATCAGGATCATATCCTTCCTTGGCAATTTTTCTCTTGGCCTCTTTAGAAATATCCAAAGTCATATTCTTTTTTTTAAGTTTAGTTTTTAGTTCGTTCAGCTGAAGACCCACTATCTTTTCAACATCTGACTCCGAGAGTTTATTAAATATAACAGTCTCATCAATCCTGTTTATAAACTCTGGCCTTAAATATCTTTTCATTTCGTCGATTACTTTACTCTTAATGTCCTCTTGGGTATATGATCCTTCCTGGAAATACTGACCGCCAATATTAGAAGTCATAATTATAACCGTATTTTTAAAGTTAACTACTCTGCCCTGGCCATCGGTAAGCCGTCCATCTTCTAGTATCTGAAGTAGGATATTGAACACGTCGTGATGGGCCTTTTCTATTTCATCAAAAAGAATAACCGAATAAGGCCTGCGCCTTATCTTTTCAGTAAGCTGACCACCTTCTTCATACCCGACATATCCCGGAGGCGCCCCGATTAAACGGCTTACCGCATGTTTTTCCATATATTCAGACATATCAATCCTGGTTAGTGCATTTTCATCGTCAAATAAAAACCAGGCAAGTGTTTTAGCTAAATAAGTTTTCCCCACACCTGTTGGCCCCATAAAAATAAATGACCCTATTGGCCGGTTAAGATCGGAAATACCTGCACGGGAACGCCTAACCGCATTAGAAATTACCGATATAGCCTGATCCTGCCCAATTACTCTTTGCTTAAGCCGTTCCTCCATAGAAATAAGTTTTTCTACTTCCCCTTCTAAAAGCTTAGAAATAGGAATACCGGTCCATTTGGATACTATTTGAGCAATGTCTTCTTCATCTACTTCCTCTTTAAGCATTTTGCTTTTCTTTTGGGTTTCGTGAAGCTTTTTGCTTTGCTCAGCTAACTTCCTGTCAAGCTCCCTGATTGTCCCATATCTAATCTCGGCAACTTTTTCCAAACGTGCTTCTCTCTCGTATTTTTCTTCATCGAGTTTCGCTTTTTCAAGATCGGCCTTTATCTTCCTGATGGATTCAATCAAATCCTTTTCTTTTTCCCAGTTTGACCTTAAAATGCGTGATTTTTCGCGAATTTCAGCTAGCGTGGATTCTAACTTTTTAAGGCGCTCTTTGGATGAAGCATCTTTCTCCTTCTTAAGCGCCTGTTTTTCAATTTCAAGCTGCATAATCTTGCGTTCAAGCTCATCAATTTCGGTAGGAAGACTGTCTATTTCTATCCGCAGTTTAGAGGCAGATTCGTCAATTAAATCGATTGCCTTATCAGGAAGAAATCTATTGGTGATATATCTGTCAGATAGGGTTGCTGCACTTATTAAAGCATCGTCCTTAATCTTTACTCCATGATAGATCTCGTATTTTTCTTTTAGTCCTCGAAGTATTGCTATAGTATCTTCAACCGATGGCTCACCAATGAGAATCGGCTGAAAACGCCTTTCAAGAGCTTTATCTTTTTCAACATACTTACGATATTCATCAAGAGTTGTGGCGCCGATACATCTTAGCTCACCCCGAGCCAAAGCAGGCTTGAGCATGTTTGAAGCATCTACAGCCCCTTCTGCCCCTCCGGCACCGACTAAAGTATGTAATTCATCAATAAAACAGATTATCTCACCCCCTTTAGCATGTATCTCCTTTAAAACCGCCTTTAGCCTATCCTCGAATTCTCCTCTGAATTTAGCTCCGGCAATAAGGGCGCCTAAGTCAAGAGCAAAAATTCTTTTATTTTTTAATGTAGTAGGAACATCGCCATCGGCAATTCGTTTAGCCAGGCCTTCGGCAATCGCGGTCTTACCTGTACCGGGATCACCAATTAATACAGGATTATTCTTAGTGCGTCTTGACAAAATCTGTATCGCTCTTCTTATTTCCTCATCTCGTCCAATAACCGGATCTAATTTGCCATCTTCGGCAAGTTTTGTTAAATCTCTTCCATAACGTTCAAGAGCCTGGAATTTAGCTTCAGGATTTTGATCCATAACCCTATGCACCCCCCTTATTTCTTTCATTATTTTTAAAATTACTGCTTTTGTAATATTATGATGCTTTAACAAGGCATTTATCTCCTCGTCTCCTTTATATTCACAAATAGAGAGTAAGAAATGTTCCATACTTACATATTCGTCTTTTACTCGTTCGGCCTCAACAAATGCCTGATTGAATATGCTGTGTAAATGAGTAGACAGGTATTCCTGAACCGCCGCACCTTCTACTTGAGGCTTTTTCTCTAAAATCGCCTCAACTTGACGCTTAAGTAATGCTATGTCTGCACCGGTTTTTTCTAGTATAGTTAAGGCAATACTTTCTTGAACCGACAGCATTCCTAAAAGAAGGTGGGCTGTATCAATCTCTTGATTTTTTAGACGACGCGCTGTCTCAGTAGCCGCTTCCACAACTTCTTGTGCTTTAAATGTAAATTTATCAAACCTCAACCTACTTCCTCCTTATCGAAAGTTTTATCGTCTTTTAGCCTTTACTTAATATTTCACCTCATATTATATCAAATTATAAATAAAACAATATCTTTCAGATATACTGGTTTCCTTTTCCCTTTTTTCCTCTGTTACCCTCTGTTTTCGTTTTAAATGGGCATGTTTTGGGCACAATACTTAATTACTTTAAAACAGAACCATCCCCTTTTTTCATTTATCGTCCTCTACCACACTACTTGGCTCTATTTTAGCTCCTTTTAAAGCATTTTCAATATTTTCTAAATCTTGCTTGATTTCGGGATGTTCCGGCTCTAAGGCTATGCCTCTTTTAATATAAGAGTAGGCTTCTTCAAATCTACCCATTTTATACAGAAGCTCTGCTTTTGTTGATAAAATTACGCCATCATTAGGGTTCAATGCAATCGCTTTTTCAATCACTTCTAATCCTTTTTCTAAATTTTTCCCTTCTTGGTATAGGGAATAGGCTTTATTATTGTAAGTCCTGGCTAAGATTTCCATCATATGCTCGTCATCAATACCTGAGAGTATAGCTTCTTTAAGTTTAAGAATTGCTTCATCATACCTTTCGTTATAATTATAGAAGTTTGCCATAGCGTAGAACAATTTTTCATTCTTAGGGTCAATCTCATAAGCTTTAGCAAACCATTCTAAAGCATTCTTATTATAACTATCGTCCTTAGCTCGCATAGCCATAAACATATATGTATCGGCAATACAGATGAGTGTAGGAACATACTCGGGTTTCAAGTCCAATGCTTTTCTATACCCTTTTATCACCTCTGGAAAGTTCTTTTCTAAATTATCAAAGTCATTTCTTACAGCTGTAGCAAAAGTTCTCTGTGCACTATAATTTTCAGGGTCTAATTCTACTACATGCCTAAATACCTCTGCTAACCCTAGAATATCTACATCTAATTCACCCACAGCATATTGATACCAATTAAAGTAAGTATCCTCTTCCACGCTATAATCGCTGTCCTTCTTCATAGCTAAAGCAGCCTCTTTATACTTATTTTTCATCAAAAAGTACTGCGTTAGATGCACATTGTTCGTGACATTGTCGGGATTATACTCCATCGCCTTATCCAAAGCATCCTTTGCTTCATCTAGCTGTTTAAGGATAATATGCATTCTTGCAAGGTTGCCGTAGAGAAAATCTTTTTGCTCCCCATCATCGGGAAAGTATTTTATTGCCGACTTCAAGGCATCCAGAGCTTCTTCATAATAACCAATACGGTCATAGGCAATAGCAAGTGCTGCATAACTCGCATAATTTTCGGGATTTTCTTTAATTGCTTCCTTGATTCCCCAAATTACATCGAGAACCTGTTCTTCTTTTGAGGGTTCTGCCCATCTATCCCACATAAAGGAGGGCTTGAGGTTTATATCAGCAAATACAGTAGAAGATAACAAGAATGATAGTAAAATTAATAAAAATATAACCTTTCTCACAAAACACCTCCTAAAAATACAAAAACCCTCAGCATTTTATCGCTGAAGGTTTTACCCTACTACGCCATTCACCAGTAAATAGCTTAATGCTTCGTAGGATTTTGTCCCCTTAATTGTTATATTAACGAGACTCCACTTTCTCAAATAAAAAAACCTTCGTCTGCTCATCATTAGCCTCGCGAAGGTTTTACTTTATTATAGTCCGGGATTTAGCCCTTTAACTCGGGACTCTTGCCTAATTATCGTATTCAATATAGCTCTAGGAAAATGTTCTGTCAAGGGGAATAATACATGGTGACAAAAAGGAGTTGCCCCCTTTTATTATCTGATTCGTTTTTAGTTGTCAGAGAAGCTATAAACATTCTCATCGATAATGACATCATCTAAACTAAGCGGTTTATCCAGGGTTATTCCTTTTAAGCTCCGGCAACGGCTCAAGGCAACATAAAGTTGTCCGGGACTAAACGCGCCATGGCCGATATCAATAATTACATTTTCAAAAGTTTGCCCCTGACTTTTATGAATTGTAATAGCCCAGGCTAACTTTAACGGATATTGCCTAAACGATCCATCTATTTCCTGCTTTATTTCTTGGGTGAAATCATCAAATGTATACCGTATTTTTTCCCATGTAAATCTTTCCAGAACATATACTTCGCCTTCAATACGAATTTTAACCGAATTGTCACTAACTCCTGCGATTTCGCCAAGTGTACCATTAACCCATCTTTTTTCTTTATCATTGTTTAACAATATTACCCGAGCCCCTTTTTTAAGGGACAATGACTCTTCAGTGGGGTACAGGCTTGGTTTATAATTTTTGGTTACCGCAGCGGTGTATTGGTATTGTTTTGAATCGATTTTTTCTAGAAAACTTTTGTTTATCCTTTCAGCGTTTTTGTTGGTTGTGGTTAAAATAATGCATCCATCTTCTGTATCGCTCACATTTACTCTTTCATTCAGCATAGCAATGTCCTGGGCGCTACACTCATTCAGACGTATTCTACCAAGAAGGTCAATAAACTTCTTGTCAGTTTGTCGGTATATTCGGTTAAGCTGAATGCGATGTAATTCTATCTCCTCGATTACGTTTGCGTTAAAAAAATAAGAATGGCTGTAGTATTGTTTAATCAGTGGCTCCATGCTTTTCTCAACTACCGGCGGAAGCTGAAAAACATCACCAAACATAACTATTCTTACTCCGCCAAAAGGAATATCTATTTCTTTTCTATTGATTCTTAAAGAATAATCTATGGCATCAAGTATGTCAGCCCTGACCATTGAAGCCTCATCAATTAAAAGCAAATCGAGGTTTTGAATTATTTTCTTTTTAGCCCGGTATAGTTTTTTAACCTGCTCTTTTTGAATAAATCCCAGCGGGAAACTAAAAAAAGAGTGTATGGTTTGTCCTTCGACATTTATCGCTGCGATTCCGGTAGGAGCCAGAGTAATAACATTTTTTTTGGTAATGTCCTTAAAATAACGTAACAACGTGGATTTTCCGGAACCGGCTTTTCCGGTAATAAATAGATGCTTATCGGAATCCTCCATCAATTCCAACGGCTCCTTAAACTCTCCGCAAATATCAAACTTTCCGTTATCCATTAAATAGAAGCGTCCTCTTTTTCCTTTTCCATATTTATTTTATTATAGTTTTCTTTTATTTTGCATCAAACTTCGATTGCCGGCTTATGCGCGTTCTGTCTATTTCCTTTAATATTGCTTTTCTGATTCGTATATTAAGAGGAGTGATCTCGACTAGCTCATCATCATTAATAAACACAAGTGCAAACTCAAGAGTGATCTTGCGCGGAGGTATTAAACAAATTGCTGTGTCACTAAGAACTGAACGGACATTGGACAGCTTCTTTTCCTTTTGTGGATTTACAACTATATCACCACCTCTACTGCTCGCACCTACGATCATCCCCTCATAAACTACATCTCCTGGTTTAACAAAAACCTCTCCACGCTCCTGTAAGTTAGCCAGTGCAAACGAAACCGCTTTTCCACTACTATTGGAAACTAAAACACCCTTACGCCTTGACGGCACATCACCTTTATATAGCTGATACTCAAGAAAATTCTGACACATAATACCGCTTCCTCTAGTCATAAGTAGTAGCTCACTTCTAAACCCTATTAACCCTCTAGAAGTAATATTAAATTCCATTCTTATACTATTTGAAGTTGTAACTTTTAAATCCTTTATTTGAGCCTTACGTTCTCCTAAAGCCTGAATAATTGCACCCTGATATTCGCTATCTACTTCTACTATCACGACCTCTACTGGCTCTAAAATTTGATCACCTATCTTCTTTAAGATAACCTGTGGTGTTGAGACTTCTAACTCATACCCCTTGCGTAACATCGTCTCTATGAGAACCTCAAGGTGGAGCTCTCCTCTGCCTGAAACTCTAAATCTTTCACCATTATCAATTTCCTCAACTTTTATACCAACGTTTACCATTGCCTCATGCTCAAGATATTCACGAATATGGCGCGACGATAAAAATATGCCTCCGTCTTTACCGGCAAGCGGACTGGTATTATGAGAAAAATTCATTGATATTGTTGGCTCATCAATTTTAACAGCAGGTAAGGCTTTAGGATTATTAACATCGGCGAGCGTTTCACCGATAGACGCGTCCTCGATGCCAGTTATCATGATAATATCTCCGGCCATAGCTTCATTAGCATCTACTGGGGTTAAGCCCTTATACTTCATAATCTTGGTTACCTTAGATGTTACAGTTGTACCGTCACGTCGTATGAGAGCGACTGGATCATCAACATGTATAGTGCCATGGAATATGCGCCCGATTGCGATACGCCCAAAATAAGAATTATGGTCAATCATCGTCACGAGCATCTGAAAAGGAAAATCTGGATTAGCAACTGGCGGCAATACCCGATGCAAAATCGTATCCAGCAAAGGTTTTATGTTGTCATTGGGTTCACCAAGGTCAAGAGTAGCATATCCCTCCCGGCCGGAAGCATAAACTATCGGAAAATCAAGCTGCTCATCAGAGGCATTAAGGTCACAAAAAAGGTCAAAAGTCATATCAGCAACTTTATCCGGACGCGCGTTAGGGCGATCAATCTTATTGATAACAAGAATCGGCTTTAAATGTAACTCTAGTGACTTCTTTAATACAAATTTTGTCTGGGGCATAGGCCCATCTACAGCGTCAACAAGCAAAAGTACACCGTCAACCATTTCAAGAATGCGTTCCACCTCGCTTCCAAAATCAGCATGCCCAGGCGTATCCACAATATTACATTGCACACCTTTATAAATAAATGAAGCATTCTTTGAAAAAATTGTAATCCCCCTCTCCTTCTCTAAAGGGTTTGAATCCATAATAGTTGTTTCACCTTCGGCAAACTTATGGGCTCCAGTATATTTAAGTAATGCATCTACCAGCGTTGTTTTTCCATGATCAACATGCGCCACTATCGCAATGTTACGCACGTCTTTTCGTCTTTTTTGATTTGGCACAATCTTTACCTCTTTTATAAATTAATTACCCTTTTATACATATATCCTTATTATTAGTGCTTTTTACATGTAGCACTCTAGCATAAAAACAGCAAAAAGATACCCCTCTTTCAAAAAAAAGGGTATTCTTGCAAAACTACCCGGGTAGAGGCCTCGCTCGGAGAGCTCGACACTTCCTCGGACATTTCGTCCTCGGTCGCGCGAACTAATCTGAAATTATAAAGTTGAGTTGCAAGCTATTGAACAGATAAAGGTTGGAAATAATAAAAATTAAAACGGAGGGGAGAGGATTCCTTTAGGTGTAAATCAATTCCTCCTTACTTATCAATGATAATACAGTATTTGCTTTTATTTTCAAGTCTGAACACTTCCTACATTTTATCTAAAAAGAATAAACCAGCGATGAAAGCATTTTGGTATCGTTTTTCTTAGCGTTTTCTGCCGGCAAAGAGTCATACTCATCAATGAAACTGAGACGAAGCGATATTTTATCGTTTATCGGGCTAGTTAAAGCTGTCTCCGAACGCAGGCGAAACCGTCCGGTATCCTCAAGAGACGGATAAAAAGTTATATCCTGAGATATGGTAGCTGTTTCAAATATCTTTTTTTCTAAAAATGCTCTGGGTATAAGCACAGCCTCATTATTATCGTCGGTTCCGTCATTATATCTAGTATGCTCAAGGCCCAACCCAGCCTCAACCATGACTTTCCAGTCTTCGCTATCAGAAAACCAGTAACCTATGCCACCGGAAGGAATCAAGCGGTAATCAACTGCGGCAAATCTATCGTGATCACCTTCGAGTTTATAAAACTTATACCACTTTTTTTTATCGAAACTAACAGCATAACGCAACATGCCGCGCCAGCTCTGAGCATCCATTTTTTTATTGGTCGATGAATAAGAGCTCCTGCCTTTAATCGTGACTTCATCATGGTCTGTTTTCCGATTAGCATAAAAGCTATTAACCATCTGACTGTTCTGAGTGTTGCCTTCGGACTTATTGTAGCCCAGAGAAAATTCAGCGGACCACAGTTTATCTTCAGCCGCAGAAGTTTTTTCTTCGGATTTTTCCACAACCAAAAATCCCTTATCTATTGAAACCTCACCCATGGCTTCAGTTTTTATTAGCAAAGTTTTATCGCTTTCATTTAATATCTGGCCGCTTATCCGGTCGCCGTTTTTTAAAGAAAACTCTTCAGAATAAGAATTACTCCAAAACCCGAAAAATAAAAGTAAGGTGATAACAAATTTTATCTTCATCTGCTCCGTATTTTAGACAACAATCTTAATATCTCAAGATAAAGCCAAATAAACGTAACCATAGGTGTATATTCAATACTCCTTGTTTATCAATGATTATATCGATTTTCTCTTTATTGTCAACGGATAATCGATTCTACCTGTTATCCTCTATTGTCCTCTGTTATCCTCTATTTTCGCCTTGGATAGGCACAGTTTGGGCACACAGATCAACACTATCATCTGCTGTGATAAGATATATTGCATACCTCGTTTTCCAGGAGTATACTTAAAAATAATTCAAAATATTCTTTATGTATAAAAAAGTGAACGAAAAAAATATCCTATATTTTTATTACATGTATCATATGTTTAAAACTGTGTCATTTTAACCATGAAATCATTTCAAAAAGTGCAACATCAATTATATACTAAAAGCGTTAAAAAAACATTTAAACAATATATCCTTATTTTTATTGGTATTTTATCGCTTTCTTTAGGAACTATAGGAATATTTTTACCTCTTTTACCAACAACACCTTTTTTACTTCTAGCAGCAGCTTGTTTTTTGCGCAGTTCTGAACAACTCCACGCTTGGATAATGCATCATAAATGGTTTGGTCCTTATATTTACAACTATTGCACTTACAAAGCCATTCCTAAAAAAACAAAAATTAAGGCAATTGCTTTGCTATGGCTCACTATTACCTATAGCGCTTTATGGATTGTTCCTGTATTTGGGGTGAAATTGTTTCTTTTTTTTATTGCCATAATTATTACCTGGCATATATTGAGTCTAAACACATTGGAAAATATAAATACTGATTCCAAAAAACCTCACTAGGCACTAGCTATGAGAAAAACTTTTTTTGTATTCAGCTTAATTATCCTATTATCGAAAAGTTTTTTATCTCAAGCTGACACCTTTCATGTACTAACCCCCTATGTGGGGCCTATGACGAATAAGATAACCAGCACGACAACAAAAAGTGAGATAAAAGATCACGCTCTCTTAAAAGGGCTTTACTATCAACAAATTAATCCTGACCTTTATCAATGGAATCTATTTCTTTATACTTGCAATGATATCAATCAAAGTGATCTGATGGGCGGCCACATTATTGTCGACCGTTATTTTAAGAAAACAGACACAGGGAAATTCGTAATTGGAGTAGGGATGAACAGTTTGGACCTTTCTTCATCACCAATTGCAGTTACCAATGCTGTGTCTATATCCGTAGCCCACACTATCTATGCACCATATGTTCGCACAGGATACTATTTTTATTTTAACCAAGACAGCGACCTTAAACTTACATTAATGCCTTGGTTTGGATTTGAGGAAGATATCGTGAGAGGATACGTGCAAGCCGATATTCAACTTCCGTTTCCTGGAGCACCGGTCATAACAAGTCGTACCAGCATTGATCATAACTACGAATATGGTTTAGGGGGTCTCCAATTCAAAATAAATTACCATCATTTTTTAGATTTCAAAATCAAATATCATCGTAAATTCAGCTTTGATTCTAAAAGTGAGGGCTTACACAATGCTTCAGCTATGATTAATGTATATCTTTCAAAAAATTGGGGTATATCCTATAGATATAAATATTTTGAAGAAATCACCGGTTCTAACAGCTACAATATTTTTGGAGTTTCATACATTTTTTAAAAAATCTATACTCTTTATGTTTAAATTAATATTTTAAATCACAAAAAAGATTTAAGTGCAGTAGTATTAAGCTTTTCTTTGCTTAGATTCAACTTTTAATTCTCTGTCATTTCGCCGTTTAGAAACGCTCAAAAATCTCTATGTACTAATCAAATAAGA
>CAZHVO010000017.1:4292-5692 GCA_964536195.1 uncultured Planctomycetia bacterium | reverse complement strand
CGGTCTAGGTTCATTATCTTGCTCCACGCTGCTGCAAAGTCTTTAAGAAACTTTTCCTGTGAGTCCTTGCTTGCGTAAACTTCCGCTAAGGCCCTTAATTGAGAGTTCGAGCCAAAGGTAAGGTCAACACGGGTGCCAGTCCACTTAAGTTTACCAGTTCCACGATCACGACCCTCAAATACGTCTTTATCTTCAGAAGTTGCCGTCCAAATCGTACTCATGTCAAGCAAATTCACGAAAAAGTCATTAGTAAGAACCTCTGGGCGTTCGGTGAAAACACCGTGCTGAGTCTGTCCGAAATTTGTATTCAAAACACGCATACCGCCAACAAGTACTGTCATTTCAGGAGCAGTCAGCGTCAGCAATTGAGCTCGATCAATTAATAGTTCTTCTGCTGATACAGCATATTTTGTTTTGATGTAATTACGAAATCCATCTGCAGATGGTTCAAGAACAGCAAACGATTTAACATCGGTTTGTTCCTGTAATGCATCAGTACGTCCTGCCGCAAAGGTAATAGTAATATCCTGACCAGCATTTTTCGTAGCTTGCTCAACACCTGCACATCCTCCCAGTATAATTAAATCGGCGAGTGAAACCCTCTTCCCGTCTACTTGTGTGTCGTTAAACTCCTTTTGTATTTTTTCAAAAGTTTTTAGCACAGTCTTCAATTGGTCTGACTGATTGACTTCCCAATCCTTTTGTGGCGCAAGACGAATACGAGACCCATTTCCACCGCCACGTTTATCAGAGCCACGAAAGGTAGATGCCGACTTCCAAGCTGTTGAAACCAATTGTGAGACAGACAGACCCGAAATAATAATCTTACTCTTAAGATTTGCAATATCCTGGGCATCGATTAGCTTATGGTCAACTTTTGGTACCGGATCTTGCCAGATTAATTCCTCTGCTGGAACTTCCGGACCGAGATAACAAGACCGAGGACCCATGTCGCGATGAGTCAACTTGAACCACGCCCTAACAAAGGCATCTTCAAACTCCACAGGGTTTTGCTGATAGCGCCTGGCAATAGGCTCGTAAATAGGATCGTAACGAAGGGAGAGATCCGCGGTGGTCATCATCGGCCTGTGCATCTTTGACGGATCGTGTGCGTCAACTATCATATCTTCTTTAGCCACGTCCTTGGCCAACCACTGATGGGCTCCAGCCGGACTCTTAACCAATTCCCAGTCGTATTTAAACATAACATTTAGATAACCACTGTCCCATTTAGTTGGATTAGCCTTCCAGGCGCCCTCAATACCACTACTTATCGTATCCCCGCCTTTACCGCTGCCAAAGCTACTCTTCCAACCAAGTCCCTGATCCTCAATAGGGGCGGCTTCAGGTTCCGGACCTACCAACGATGCATCACCGGCACCATGACATTTGCCGAAGGT
>CAZHVO010000017.1:0-4282 GCA_964536195.1 uncultured Planctomycetia bacterium | reverse complement strand
GTGCTACAGTTTCCTCATCATTCATAGCCATGCGTGCAAATGTCTCTCTAACATCACGACCGGAAGCTACCGGATCTGGATTGCCATTAGGACCTTCCGGGTTCACATAAATCAGTCCCATCTGTACAGCAGCAAGAGGGTTTTCTAATTTCCGATCACCAGAATAACGTTTGTCACCAAGCCACTCACTCTCTGTTCCCCAATAAATATCTTCTTGTGGTTCCCATACATCCTCGCGACCACCACCAAAACCAAAAGTTTTTAATCCCATCGATTCAATCGCGCAATTACCGGCTAGTATCATCAGATCGGCCCATGAAATTTTTTTACCGTATTTCTGTTTGATAGGCCAAAGTAAACGACGTGCTTTATCGAGATTCACATTGTCTGGCCAACTGTTGAGTGGTGGGAATCGTTGTCCACCAAACCTCGCGCCTCCGCGGCCATCACCAAAACGATAGGTGCCTGCACTATGCCAAGCCATTCGAATAAAAAACGGCCCATAATGACCATAATCAGCCGGCCACCATTTTTTTGAATCAGTCATTAGTTCATAAAGGTCCTTCTTTAGAACCTTCAGGTCAAGTTTCATGAATTCATCAGCGTAGTTAAAATCTTCTCCCATCGGATTACTCAAGCGAGAGTTCTGATGGAGAATTTTAAGGTTTAACTGATTAGGCCACCAGTCTCGATTTGACGTGCCTCCACCAGAAATAGGTTTCCTAGTTTTACCAGTTACCGGACACTTACTTTTTTTATTCATAAGATTACCTCCTATCGTTTTTTCTACTTTAATCTATTGCTTTCATCAATAGCTGTCAAGATTTAAATTGTCAAGCAAATTGAGAGAAATACTATATAGAAAAAATGAGTTAAAAAGGCAGGGTAAAATGATCTTATCTGTTATTTTTTATTATCATCTCTTTTTGCCTAAGATGGGCACTGTTTGGGCACACCTTATTTAAACTGCTCCTTTATTTGAAACTGGTGAAAAACCTTCGCTTTAGTCTTGAGATTGTCCAGCCAATGTAATACCATTGTAATCCACCAAAAATTACAGACAAAGCAGGGGTGAGAATGTATGGAGGAATCTTACAAATGTTATCAATAAAGTCTGATAAAAACACAATGAGAAGAGAAGCTGGGATATCCATAACTAGAATCGCTGTTAAACCAAATCCTCCGCTGAAATTCAAACTGTCACGATAACCAATAGTTATTACTATTACCGAATGAATCACAACAAGCCACAGACCTAACTTGCTAATTTTCTTCTCCATCATCTCCTCCTTATTTAAACTGCTCTCCTTCGATTCACTTTGTTCGCTCAGGACTCCTTATCGTTTGTAAACTGTCGCTTTACTTTGGAGCGGGTGAATTGGGTTATTGAATGTTTTTAAATTCGTATTTTCCTAGGAGTTTTAAAAGATTTTCAATTAATGAATCTTGACTTTCGATATAATCCTCTGGAGCTCCATGCTTAATAAATAAATCTTTAACTTCTTTTACAATGTCAATTTGCGATAACAGCACTTGCCTACCTATCTCTTTAAGCTCTGAATCAGTATAGTTGGAGTTGTTCGTGTAAAAATTATTTACTTTTCCCCATGCTTCCGTTATCTCTTTATAATATCCTGATAAATCTAAAGGCGGACTAAGTGACTTGATTTTTTGCCCAATTACAAAGATTTCTTGCTGTGCAATAGTAAATAATTCTTTTTTCGTTTCTGGAAGTATAATATGATGAATTTTCTCCATATGTTTAGCTATGACATCCCCTATGTCAAAAATCAAACTTGCTGTATTGACAATGTATTCTTCCACATACGGATGCCATTCTTGCCATTGTAAAAAGTTTTCTTCCCTGTCAATATTCTCAATATCTTCTAAGTAATAAGTTAAATGTACACCTTGAAAATCTACCTTTATCCATTCGTCTGTTCTTTCAACGATCTTGGCTTCTACTACTTTA
Source organism: uncultured Planctomycetia bacterium (assembly GCA_964536195.1). Classification (GTDB taxonomy): domain Bacteria; phylum Omnitrophota; class Gorgyraeia; order Duberdicusellales; family 4484-171; genus Susulua. The sequence goes on along the minus strand of CAZHVO010000017.1, from coordinate 2,310 downwards.
CCTGATTTAAAGATAATAGTTTCGGCAAAGCTAAATAAACAAATTAGATTAAATAGAAAAATTAATAATATTACCTTCCTCATTTCTTCCTCCTTTGTTACTTCTTCCCCTTCCTGTATTGTTTCCAACACTAAGCAATACTATATCACCTGAAAGGCTAACTTGGTAGGCTCAAAATTGAATGGGACCTGTCCCGAAATACTGTCCCGAAATACGAAAAGCAACACAATTGCGCCTTCTAAGCCTTCCTATCAAGGAAATCGCTACAAGGTTAGATGTTAGCAAGGGAACTGTTAAAAACGCCCTTGAATAGGATGGTGATTCTTGATAGGAAAAATACCTAACTTTTTTTGTTTATATACTAGAATCGAAGTAATTCGTATTGCTTTCCTGGCTAACTACGACCCGGCAGCGGCTTAGGTGGCTGATTCAATGGATCCAAGCCAAGCCAACGAGGTGTAATTTTAGTAATACGCACCACTTCCCGCACAGCAGGAATATCACGTTTGGTTATCAAAGATAATGCTTGACCCCTTTTGCCCATACGCCCAGTTCGGCCAGTGCGATGTGCATATTGCTCAACACGAGGAAAATCCCAATTGATAATATGGGAAACATGGGAAAAATCAAGGCCACGGCCGGCAACATCGCTTGCAATCAAATAGCAAATCTTTTTAGCCCGGAAACGGCGCACCACCGAAGAACGCTTGCTCTGAGTAAGACCGGCGTGAATATATTCGGCATCACGAAAATGTTTACACATAACCCTATGCAGCTTATCTACCATACGCCGCGTATTACAAAAGATAATCACCTGACTGATTTTTTCGCGACGTAGGTAATTAAAAAATACTTTTTCTTTCATCTCCTGGTTAACATAAGAAAAATGATGCTCAATACTCTTTGGTACAGCCTGCTTGCTAACCAACGATATATGCTTGGGGTTTTTAAGACACTCGTTAGCAAGTTTTTTCGTCTCCTCGTTCATCGTGGCTGAAAATAAAAGTGTCTGATGCACATGCCTGATGCAGGAAAGAATAAACTCGATTCCCTCTAAGAAACCATCTTCAAGCAACCGATCAGCTTCATCGAGAACCACGCATTTCACATTAGTCAAATCAACTGCCCCATCGTACATCAGATCCATGAGTCGGCCAGGAGTAGCCACCAAGATATGTACCCCGTGTTTAATTTTAGCTACTTGTATAGACTTATCAAAACCACCGTAAGCGGCAAAGACATCAACTAAAGTTCTAAGTGCAATCTTATGGATTTCATCAACGTATTGGACACAAAGTTCACGCGTAGGCACAATTACCAATCCCTGAATAGTTTTATTATCAGAATTGATTTTCTGGATAAGAGGGATTGCGCAAGCACCAGTCTTGCCCGAACCGGTTTCAGCCAACGCACAGATATCGTGTCCAGTCAAAATAATAGGATAGGTTGCTTCCTGTATTGGAGTAAGCTCCTTAAACCCTATTCTTTGCAAAGAACTCAAGATGTCCCGTGGTAGATTAAGTTCGCTGAATTTCATAAGATTATTTTCCTTTTAAGCATTTATCTATTCATGAATCTTTTTCAAGTGAATCAGCTTGTCTTTGTAATTCCATAATTTTGGTTGAGATTACTTTATAAACCATTCTCCTCTCTATGAAACCGCCTGCTTCATCATCCTGAATAACTACAGGTAAGTATTCCAGATTGTGCTTAGCCAAACCTCCTTTTAGCTCAGATATTGAAGATTTTAAGAAAAATGCCTCTATAATTGCGGTTGCAAACCCCCGGTTTTTTCGCTTAGCTCAAAAAAACAGGTGCTTCTCATCATCATCCCCCATCTATCAAATAAAAAAAGACCCTATAAAATGGCCTTTTTTTATATGGCGGACGCGGTTGCAACCAATTCGAACCGTGACCGAAGGGAAATACTGAGTATGTCGAACGTACAGCCCAAATCACAGCCAGCATTAAAACACTTCCCGTTAAACAACTCTCTTTATACCAAAAATTAGCCCGAAAAGCAAAACAATTACGCTTCTAGGCCTCTCTGTTAAAGATATCGCTATAAGATTAGTGTTAGTAAAGGAACTGTTGAAAACGCCCTTAAATCGGCACAGTTTGGGCACAAGGATCTATATTGTTCATTTGTCAGCCACAAGTTCGAAAATAAACTCTTTTTTCACTCATAAAGGCTTATCCCTCTTTTCAAATCTTTCGGCACATGCCAAAGCGAACGTGGGACAACAGAATATCTTAATATGGACTTTAGACATGTTTCACACGAAATGTGTTTATTTTATTTATTATTCC
>CAZHVO010000016.1:14095-22373 GCA_964536195.1 uncultured Planctomycetia bacterium | reverse complement strand
TATATATGGAACTGGACCAATAAAAGGTTTTGCAACCACTCTTTCTTTGGGAATTATAGCTAGTATATTTACTTCAGTATTTGTCGGCCGAACAATCTTTTCTTTCTTTCTAGATTTAAGGTTAAAAAGCTTGCCAATGCTCTCATTGATCTCAGCCCCTAAAGTTAACTTTATAAAACTTAAAGGGGTTTGCATTGTTATTTCTTTGATTGCCGTTGCAATCAGTCTATTTAACTTTTACTCTCGAGGCGATGATGTTTATGGTATAGATTTTAAAGGCGGACAAATGCTCGAATATCAGATTAACCCTCCGGCTGACAGTGAAGTTTTAAGGAGTGTCTTAAAGAAAGAGGGTTTTAGTGAAGTAGCTATCCAGGAATTTAAGGATATTCCCGGAGGAATAAGTATTAAAAGTACCTCGGACCTAGCTTCAGGAATCGATCAGGCTTTAAAAAAGAATTTCCAAGAGGTTACAGAACTGAAAGCGACTACTGTTGGTCCGGCCGTAGGCAAAATTTTGATGAAAAAGGCTTATTTAGCAATAGCCCTTTCGCTTCTCGGTATACTTATTTATGTAGGGTTTAGGTTTAAACACTTTGACTTTGCTTTTGCGGCAGTAATTGCTCTCTTCCATGATGTTCTGATTAGTCTAGGTGCGCTTTGTTTTGCCGGATATGAGGTTAATCTTTTAACCGTAACCGCACTGTTAACCATTGCTGGTTATTCGATAAATGACACCATAGTTATCTATGATCGTATACGCGAGACCTCTCCGCGTCTGAGAAAAGCATCTTTAAGCGAGATTATTAATTTAGCTATAAACAGTACACTTTCAAGAACGATCATTACCTCACTTACTACTTTGATGGTAGTTGCTTCGATCTTTTTATTAGGCGGAGAAATTCTAAAGGGCTTTTCTTTCACTCTTTTAGTAGGTATTGTTGTTGGTACCTACTCATCAATATATATCGCTGCTCCCTTGGTCCTTCTTTTTAGAAAGTCCCGTGTTTAACACACTAAAAATCTACAGGCATAAAGAATTACCTCTTAAGCAAGCTATAGCTGAGCTTATCTCCTTGAATTATCGTCGTGTCAATGCAGTGGGAGAGGAAGGGGATTTCTCTCTTCAAGGGGACACTTTAGAACTTTACCCGGTAAATTTTAACTTTCCTTTGAGAATCGAGTGGGAATTTGAAACTATAGCAAAGATTTATAGTTTCGACAAAACACTTAACAAAAAGATAATCGATTATGATCTTTTAATTGTTATTCCCCACCTAAAGAAGGCTAAGCGATACACCTCTGAAGATTTTCCTCTCGATGCAGTCTTACGGATAAAAAAAGGCGATTACGTTGTTCACAGCCGTTATGGAATTGGTAAATTCTGCGGAGTAAAGTCGTTGACTATTAAGGCAAAAGAAGGGTATTATTTTGAGATAGAGTATGATAGGAAAGATAAACTTTATGTCTCCAAGGAAGACGCTCATCTTGTTCAGAAATACACTGGTTTTTCTCTGAAGCGTCCACGCCTCTCGCGTTTAGGCACAAAGGAGTGGACGCGAATAAAAGAAAAGGTTCAAAGAGGCATAAAGGCTTTTGCTTTAGAGATATTGAAGATGGAAGCCCAGAGGAAGGTGATTGGCGGATTCAAATACATGCCCGATAGTCAATGGCAGAGGAGGTTTGAGGAGAATTTTCCTTATAAGGAGACTGAAGATCAGGTAAAGTCAACCGCTGAAGTTAAGGCTGACATGCAAGAGATCGGATGTATGGATAGGATTATCTGTGGAGATGTTGGTTATGGTAAGACTGAAGTTGCCATGCGAGCCGCCTTTAAGGGGGTTGAAAGTGGTAAGCAAGTGGCATTCTTAGTCCCGACCACAATACTTGCTTATCAGCACTATACCAATTTAGTCAAAAGGTTGAAAGACTTTCCTTTTTACGTTGAAATGCTTTCACGTTTTAGGACTAAACATGAACAAAATGAGATTTTAAGGAAATTAGCCGAGGGAAAGGTTGATATCATAGTTGGAACTCACCGCCTTCTCTCTGATGATGTTAGTTTTAAAGATTTAGGTCTTTTGATTATTGATGAGGAGCATAAGTTCGGAGTTACCCATAAGGAAAAAATAAAAAAACTCAAGGTAAACATTGATATCCTTGTTTTAACCGCAACGCCTATTCCCCGCACTCTTTATATGGGCTTGATTGGATTAAAAGGTATATCGATGATACGCACACCACCCAAAGAAAGGTTAGCAGTTAAGACTAAAGTTATCGAGTATAATGTCAACAATCTAAGAGAGATAATAGTTAAAGAGCTAAAACGTGGCGGACAGGTTTTTTTTATTCATAACCGGATTGAAACTATTGAAGGGATCAAGCGGACGCTAGAGAAGGTCTTACCTCGGGAGGTGAGAATAGGCCTTGTTCATGGAAGGCTTCCTACTCAGGCAATGGAGAAGGTTATGATGGATTTCATTAATCAAAGAATCGATTGCTTGTTTTCAACTGCTATTGTTGAATCAGGGATAGATATTCCTACGGCCAATACAATAATTATTAACGATGCTTATAGATTTGGCTTAGCAGACCTACATCAATTAAGAGGTCGGGTAGGTAGATTTAACGAACAGGCATTCGCTTACTTAGTAATTCCGAACCTACGTGAAATTCCTCAAGACGCTGCTAAGCGGCTTGAGCATATTGTTGAATTTTCGCACCTTGGCGCCGGTTTTGAAGTTGCAATGACCGATTTGGAATTACGAGGTGCCGGAAATATTTTAGGCAAAGAGCAGCATGGTTTTGTTTGGATGGTAGGCTTTGATTTGTATTGCCGGTTGCTTAAAAAAGAGATAGAATACCTAAAGCTTGCATTCAAAATTGACGTTGGTTCTTGAAAAGTATCCACGAGGAGGAGCATTCATGAGACTGAACATTTTACTAATAATTGCATTAATAATTGTTTCCTTTAATCTCTGTGCTGAAGAGATAAGTAAGATAATCGTTAGAGTAAATAATCAAGCTATCACTTCTCGGGATTTGGACGAGTATTGTAAGGTTCTTTCCTCTCGGTTTCTTGACCGAGCCGAGGAAGTTTTAATTGACGATAAGGAGTTTAAAGAGAAGGCTTTAGGGAGATTAATTGAAGATACCCTTATTTTAGATAAAGCTAAACAAGAGGGCATAGAAATTTCTTCTTTTCGCGTAGAGAATAAAATCGATCAGTTAATTTCTTCTTATTCCAGCCGTGAGGATTTCCAAGCGTCTTTGATCGAAAAAGGGCTTACCATCGCTCTCCTCCGAAGAAAAATCGAGGACCAATACCGGTTAAGAGATGTTGTTGATAAGTATGTAAGATTTCGGGTAGGTGTTGCGCCTAAAGAGATAAGTAGTTATTATTCAGAACACCCCGATGAGTTTTACTCATCTCCTGGTTATATCTTTTTTAGTGCAAAATCAACTGACCAGAGTATTTTGGCGAAAATATCTAATCTTATTGAAAAAGAGGGGATTCTCCAAGCCTTAGCTCAATATGGCGATTCACTAATAAAAGTAGAGTCAAATCAGGACGAGTTAAGACCAGAGATATCCAAAATTATTGAGAGCCTGGAAGTTAAAAAACATAAGATTGCCAAGGTTGACAATATGTTCCACTTAATTTTTTTAGACGAGAAAGTTTTCCCAGAGCAACTCTCTTTAGAAGAGGTAAAAGAGGCAATTCATGCCTACCTTTGGGATATTAAATTCAAAGAGAAGTTTAATGAATGGGTAGGCCAGCTGAAAGAGGATGCGGTAATAAAGAATTACTATGAGTAGAAAGAGAATCGTTATTAGTTCCGGAGATCCTGGTGGTTGTGGGCCTTTTATTACCTTAAAGGCTATCGAGAGTATCGGGGAAAATAGTCTCGAATTTTTTGTGGTTGGTGATCAAAAAATCTTTCAAAAATTACCGATTTACAGGAAAGTAAAGAATAAAATTAATTTCGTCGATTCAAATACTGGTAGTATTGAAGGGATAGAAACGGGGGAGTCTTCTCGGACCAGCGGAAAGGCTAGCTTAAGGTATCTCAATAAGGCTTTAGAGCTGATAAGGAAACGGAAGATAAAACGTCTGGTCACGGCTCCTTTATCGAAAGAGGCCGTAAAGTCTGTTTTAAGAAGCTTTAGCGGTCATACTGAATATTTGGCTGATCATTTTAAAGTTAAGAATTTTGCCATGATGATGGTATCACCTCAATTAAAAGTAGTTATGGCAACCAGGCATATTAATTTAAAAGCGGTATCTTCTTCTTTGAGCAAGGATGGTATTTACAATTTGCTTTGCCTAACCCACAGGTCTTTGCAAGGCCAATTTAAGCTAAAACGTCCTCGAATTGTTTTTTGTGCAATAAATCCCCATGCCGGGGTGAGTACTTTTATTGGAGACGAGGAGAAGAAGATTGTCCAAGCTAAGAAAAAATTTAAAAAGCTAACCTTTGGGCCTTACCCAGCCGACACTGTCTTCACTAAGGAGAATTTAAAGCGATATGATTGTATTATTTGCGCCTATCATGATCAAGCAATGATTCCATTTAAGTTGCTTTCTTTCCGCACCGGAGTAAACCTGACCTTAGGTCTGCCAATTGTAAGAACTTCGCCAGCTCATGGTGTAGCTTATGAGCTAGTGGGAAGAGGGGGAAGACCCTTCCATTCTTCTATGGTTGAAGCAATTAAATTAGCGTCAAAGTTATCTCCATGAAACAACTACGCTCGTTTGGTCAAGTATTCCTTACCGATACTGAATATATCCAAAAGATTTCTAATAGCTTAGATATTAAGGGTAAGCAAGTTTTAGAGATTGGTTCTGGCAAGGGAGCAATGAGTGAGCTTTTGGCCCAAGGGGCCAAAAATCTTTATTGCCTTGAGGTTGATCGGCGCTTCTGTGATTTTTTAAGAAAAAAATTCTCCAAAATTGATAATGTTAAGATTATTCATGCTGATATTTTGAAGTTTGAACTTTCCAAGCTAGGAAATGAAATAATTGTCTTTGGTAATGTACCATATCAGATAAGCAGTGAGCTAATTAAATATCTTATTAGTTATCGAAAGTATGTTGAAATAGCCTATTTTACCTTTCAGAAGGAATTTGTTCAAAAGATGATTGCTCAGGCATCTTGCGATAATTATAATTTTTTAAGCTGTTATATTCAGTATTATGCAAAGGTAGAGAGAATTTTTGATATTAAAGCCTCAGCTTTTGACCCAATACCTAAAGTTGACTCTACGTTTTCAAAGATTAATTTTTACAGTAAGCCGCAACATAAAGTCAAAGATGAGGATTTTCTTTTTAAAGTTATCCGTAAAGCTTTTTCTTTGCGTCGGAAGAAAATAACAAATGCTTTAAACTTATCTAAAAGTAATCAGAGTTTTTTTAAGTCAGCTGGCCTGAATTTGAATTTACGACCCGAGAACCTTTCTTTAAAGGACTATGTATATATTGCCAATCAGCTTTACCAGGACAGTCCTTTTTGATATAATCTAATAAACATATGAAAAATACCCCTTTAGCCCATCATCGTCCTCAATGGAAGACTCATATTGGATTTTTGCTTGCTGCAGTCGGCTCGGCTATTGGATTAGGAAATATCTGGCGTTTTTCTTATCTTTGCTATAAGAATGGCGGTGGAGCATTTCTCCTGCCATATCTTATCGCTTTGGCTATTGTCGGAATTCCCTTAATGATTTTGGAAATTGGCTTTGGCCATAAGATGCGTGGTTCTGCCCCCGCTTCCTTTGCCAGTATTTCTAAGAAGTGGGAGTGGTTAGGGTGGTGGCAGATTACATTTGTAATGTTTGGAATTGTTCTTTATTATTCGGTAATTATCTCCTGGTGTCTTAATTTCTTCTTTTTTTCTTTTAATCTTTCCTGGGGACAAAATCCGGCCCAGTTTTTTGAAAATTCATTTTTGATGAAAAGTAACTCTCCTTTTCAAATTGGTCAGGTACGAACCCCGATATTATTTTCTCTGGCAATCATATGGTTTCTTAATTGGCTGATTGTTTTTGGAGGAATAAGAAAGGGTCTGGAACGTGCCAATAAGATTTTCATGCCCTTATTATTTATTTTGACCGGGATTATTGTTTTCTGGGGCTTGAGCCTTCCGGGATCAAAACAAGGTATTCTGGTCTATCTTAAACCGGACTTTAGCCGGCTTAATGATATTGGTGTTTGGATGGATGCATTTAGCCAGATATTCTTCACTTTAAGTTTAGGATTCGGTATTATGATTGCCTACGCATCTTATTTGCCTAAGAAGACTGAAATCGTAAGAGACTCTTTAATTATAAGTGGAGTTAACTGTCTATTTTCAATATTTGCTGGGTTTGGAGTCTTTGCAGTCTTAGGTTATATGGCCGCTACAACTGGCCAGCCGGTTGATAAGGTTGTTTCAGAGTCGATAGGCCTGGCTTTTGTAGTCTTTCCTAAGGCAATAGAGCTTTTGCCAGCCTTTTCAAAGCTCTTTGGTGCTTTATTTTTTGGAAGTTTAGTTATTGCTGGTTTATCTTCTTCAATATCTATAGTCGAGGCTTTTACCTCAGGCTTAGTTGATAAATTTCATTATCGCCGTAAAACTGTCGTTTCAATATTGTGCATTAGTGGATTTATCGGCGGAATTATTTTTACTACCCAGGGTGGAATTTGTTGGCTAGACATAGTTGATCATTTCCTTACTCAATACGGATTAGTTTTAGCCGCTATATTTGAGTGTATCGTTATCGGTTGGGTTTATAAGGCCAGAAAGCTAACTCAGCATATAAATCACTATAGCAGCTGGGCTGTTGGAGCATGGTGGAGATTTTGCATAAAGGTCGTAATTCCAGTAGTTTTATTGGCAATTTTTATTTCTGCGTTAATTGAAGAGTTCGGCGCCGCTTACGGTGGCTATTCTCGTTTAGCACTAGTTGTGATTGGCCGAGACTGGCTTATCTATACCCTATTTTTTGCAATTCTTGTGGCTTCACATTCTTGGAAGATTGAGCCTTGCGAAAGAATGCTTACCTAAAATAAATGAAAAAGAAAACGTTTTTTATTCATTTAGCTGTTGTTGCTCTGTCGGTTATTCTGTTTCTTTACACTTTTGCAGGGTTAAAGCAGCTTTATGCCAAGGATGTTTTTCTTCGCGACTTAAAGAGTCTCCTTAGAGAAGAGTTTAAGAATCAAAAAATTGAGTATGCATTTGTCATAAAAAAACTAGGTTTTTTGGACCCAACGTTACTACATAAAGCCAATCAGCAATTTCCAGCAGCCAGCCTAGTAAAATTACCGATATTAGCCGCAGCTTTTTATGCTGTTAAGGAAAAAAAGATTTCTTTGGAAAAGTTGGTGACCATACGAAGGAAAGATATTGCTGGCGGTAGCGGAAAGCTCAAAAGCCTTTCTTTGCCGAGGAAGTTTACTTTTGCTCAGCTTCTAGAGTTGATGATTTCTTTAAGCGATAATAGCGCTACCAATAAAGTAATCGAAATCCTAGATCTTAAGTATATTAATAGTATTTTTAAAAGACTGGGCTTAACTGACACTACCTTGGTAAGGAAGATGATGGATTTCTCACAACGTAAAAATGGAATCGAGAATTACACTAGTGCTGCAGATATTTCATATCTCTTGGAGAAGATCTATAAAGAAAAGTTTGTTAATAAAAAATTATCTAAACTAGCCCTCTCCTTTTTAATGAAACAAAAGGTAAATGACCGTCTCCCACGCTACCTACCGGCTGAGGTTATTGTGGCCCATAAGACTGGTTTGGAGAGAGGGGTGGTCCATGATGCTGGAATTGTCTTTACCTCAAATGGGGATTACTTAATTTGTGTCTTGGTAAAAGGCGGCAAAAACTACGCTCAGGCAAAAAAATTTATTGCTCAACTCTCTTTATTGGCATATAATCTATATCAATAGATTAAAGCACAGGCTTTAGTTAATTTGGATTAGTAATGTTTATTGCCAGTAATTTTTTATTTGCCTTAGCCAGGATTTTGGATTTTATCCTTAGCGCGCTTACTTGGCTTATTGTAATCCGAGCCTTAATAAGCTGGGTAAGCCCTGATCCTTACAATACTATAGTGCAGTTTCTTTACAAGGTGACTGAACCAATTCTTTACCCAATAAGAAAGCTATTGCCTTTTAGCCTTCGGTCCGGAATAGACTTGTCACCGATTATCGTGATTTTAATAATAATTTTTTGCAGGAGTTTTTTGGTACAAACTTTATTTGACTTTGCTTATAAAATGAGGTGAG
>CAZHVO010000016.1:5909-13995 GCA_964536195.1 uncultured Planctomycetia bacterium | reverse complement strand
AATAGTAGTTATTTTTTTCTTTGTTGTGAGAGTGGCTACGGTAATCTTAAAACTTACCGGGATGTATGAGGAAACCGCTCGTTTTCAAGCAATTTCTGCTTTTACCGGCACAGGGTTCACAACTGCCGCTGCCGAAACAATTCTCGAAGATAAAATTCGCAGCAAGACTATTATTGTACTTATGGTTTTGGGTAAGGTTGGAATTGTTTCAGTGATCGCGAGTTTATTTCTTTCTTTTGGTAAGGACAATCTAGCCGCTGATTTATCAAAGGCGATAATTATCCTTGCTTTTATTGCAATTCTTTATAAAATAACTACCTTAAAAGGTTTTTCCCGGGCTTTAAACAAGTTTATTGAAAAAAGAATTGTAGCTCGTGGGCTTATAAAACAGAAGACTTTAGAAGAGCTTTTCTCACTTCCCAAAGGTTATGGTTTAGCACAACTTACGATAACTAGCAAGAGCAAGGAAGACGGGCTCAGTTTAGCTGAAGCCGGGTTTATCAAGAAGGATATTTTAGTTTTATCTATTGAGCGTAAGGAACAATTGATTTCTTTTCCCCACGCCGGGGATACAATTAATAAGGGCGATAAGCTTCTTTGTTACGGGTTAATAGACAATATAAAAGAATATGCTTAGATTGGGGGATCAAGCGGCTGTATATTCATTGGGAGGCGATATGCAACAAAAAGGAGAAGGAGAGCAGTTATGGTAGTATCAGATTACTTAAAAGAGAAATTCTGCCTGGTTGATTTGCAAGCAACTGATAAGGAAGGCGCCATTAAAGGACTGGCAGAGGTCTTAAACGATGGCGGTAAAATAATAGACCAAGAGACCTTCATGAAAGATGTTCTCGAGAGAGAGGAACTTGGTTCAACTGGTATTGGAAATAATGTTGGGATACCTCATGCAAGAACTAAAGCGGTCAAAGGTTTTGTTATTGCTTTTGGTCGCTCAACTTCCGGTATTGAATTTAAGGCTTTGGACGGCGAGAAGGTAAATCTTATTTTTCTTATGGGCGCAGATCCTGGTGAACTGAATCTTTATTTACGGATTTTAGCCGAATTGTCTAAGCTGCTTATGAATAGTACTTTTCGAGAAGCCCTTATGTCCGCTAATAGTGCCGCAGAAGTAATTGCGGTAGTGAAAAAGTTTGAAAAATGATGAAGATGAGAGTAATTGAAGCTACACAGACCGATATCATTAAAGTCAAGCGTTCCCTGACATTGCGAGGCCTTCTAGATATGTTCAAGGACTTCCACACCACCCCTTTAATTCCCGTTGTTGATGCCCAGGACCATCTTATTGGTGTTGTCTGCCCTGAGAATCTACTGGATTTATTACGACCAGCTCAGGCAAAGCTATTCCGAAATATTCCCTTTATGGAGATGGATGAAGATGCATTTGACTTGGAACCAATTCCTTCTATGGGGGAATTGATAATCGTCGATGACATTATGGATACTAATTTTATCTCGATTAAAGGTGAAGATTCTTTGGAAGAAGCTTACAAAATCATGCGTTTAAACAAGAAAGAACGCCTACCTGTTGTTGACGCTGAAGGCAAAATCATGGGAATATTGGGAATTTTCGACATCATCTGGAGAATGTTTAAAGAAAAAGAAGTCGTATAAGAGCATATCTGATGATAAATAATCCAATCTTAAGCCTAGCTGTCATATTCATTTTAAGTTTCTTCGCATCACGTCTAACCAAAAAGCTTAGGATTCCTACCGTTACAGCTTATGTAGTCTTGGGAATTTTACTCTCACCCAGTTTATTTAATCTGATTTCGAGGGAGTTCTTAGCAACCTCTGACTTTTTTTCTCAAATTGTTCTCGGTATGATTGCTTTTAGTTTGGGCGAAAGCTTTTCTTTGAGCACTCTGCGACGAGTAGGCAGAGCAGTTACCGGAATATCGATCAGTGCTTCCCTATTCCCTTGGTTTTTGGTAACTCTCGCTGCTTGGATGCTTTTTAAGCAACCTTTTTACATTGCTCTTATTTTTGGTGCAATTGCCTCTGCTACGGCTCCGGCGACCGTAGTTATGGTAACCCAAGAGTATAAAAGTAGAGGTGACTTTACTGACACTCTTTTAGGGGTAGTAGCTATTGATGATGCCTGGGGTTTGGTAATTTTTGGATTATCACTATCTGTAGCCAAAACATTTATAATTGGCAATAGTAGCGTTATCGGTATTTTTAAAGATTTGCTGAAGGCTTCAATAGAAATTGGAGGTTCGTTTGTCTTGGGTGGAATGGTAGTATTCGTTTTCAATAAGCTTTCCAGTTTTATTAATACAATGAAGGAACGTTTGATTTACACCTTTGGTTTTTTATCATTGGTTATAGGATTAGCGATATCTTTTAATTTTTCGGTACTTCTATCTTGTATGTTTTTCGGAGCGCTCTTAGCTAATACCAATAAGGAGAGTTTTCAATTTTTCAACTCCTTGCGGGAGATAGATACACCCTTGTATTTAATATTTTTTGTATTAGCTGGAGCCAGCTTAAAGATCAGCGTTTTAGGTACCTCGATTATTTTAACCTTAGGATATATAATTTTTAGAACTTTTGGCAAGATAATTGGTGCTTTCATCGGAGCAAAGGTGGTCAATGCTTCTTCAAGCATAAAAAAATATATGGGGCTAGCCTTAATTCCCCAGGCTGGCGTAGCTTTAGCCTGTGCCTTAATTGCCAAACATGCTATTGGCGGAATTTGGGGAGATACAATTTTAACCATTACTATTGCCAGTACAGTATTTTTTGAGCTTATTGGTCCTTGGGCCACAAAATACTCTCTAGTTAAGGCCGGAGAGATAAAAGAGGATATAGAAGGAGTAAGTAAGGATGCGAGTTTTAAGGAGTAATATATTAGCATTTGTATTAGCCGGCGGAAAGGGAGAGAGGCTGTTTCCCTTGACTTCTGAAAGAACAAAGCCTTCTGTTCCTTTTGGTGGTAAATATCGGATAATTGATTTTACTCTGAGCAATTTAGTAAATTCAGGTATTTATTCTACCTATGTTTTGGTTCAGTACAAATCCCAGTCTTTAATCGAACACATCCGAACAGGCTGGCGTAAGTCTGGAGTTCTCCCCGGGCATTTTATCACTGTGGTTCCTCCTCAAATGAGGAGGGAGGAGACAAAAGAATGGTACCGCGGCACAGCCGATTCAGTATATCAGAACTTAAACCTTATTTATGACTTTAAACCTCGGTTTGTAGCAATATTTGGTGGTGATCATGTTTATCGAATGGATATAAAGGGAATGGTCGATTTTCACATAAAGAAAAAGGCAAAACTTACAATAGCCGCTATGCCGGTGGAGAGTAGTCAGGCTAATCAGTTTGGGGTTGTCGAGGTGAATGGTGATTTACGAGTTAAGAGATTCCAAGAAAAGCCTCTAGCCTTTGCCAACAAGACTATCCTTGCTTCTATGGGTAACTATATATTCGATGCTGACTTTCTTGTGGATATTTTAAATCAACTGGTAAAAAAACGTAAAATCAATGACTTTGGTAAGCATATAATTCCACACCTGATTAAAAAAAAGGAGAGAATTTTTGCTTATGACTTTTCTGGAAATAGAATTCCTTACCTAAAGAAATATGAGTCACGGTACTATTGGAGGGATGTTGGTTCAGTCTCTTCTTACTGGCAGGCCAATATGGATCTTTTGGGAAAGACGCCGGTATTAGACTTAGACAATAGGCATTGGCCTATATATTCTTCGAATTTAAATTGTCCTGGTGTCTACACTGCAGATGCTAAGATTGAAAATTCAATTATTTGCGAAGGAACAAAAATTTTTGGTTCTAGCATAAAAAATTCTATTCTCGGAAGATCAGTAGTAGTAGAGGAAGGTTGCGAAATCGAAAATTCAATTATTATGGATTTTACACGGATTAAGAAACGTTCTCGTATCCGTAAAGCAATCATTGATCGTTTTAACACCATAACACAGAATAAGACTATTGGATATAATACTGATCAAGATAGGAGGGAATACCACCTTGATCCTTCAGGAATTGTCGTTGTCGGCAGGGGTTTACGAAGTAAAGAGTTTTTAAATTTATAAAATTAATAAAAAAATATGGATGTATTTGAGGCAATAGGAAAAAGGCGAAGCATAAGAAATTATCAAGATAGAGAGGTCGAGGAAGATAAGCTCTTTAAGATTCTAGAAGCAGCTAGGCAGGCGCCTTCAGCATCTAATCGTCAAGAGTGGAGATTTGTTGTTGTTAGAGATAAGATAACGAGGCTTAAGCTTTGTCAAGCCGCTAAGGGGCAAGGGTTTGTGAATGAGGCCCCAGTTGTAATTGCCTGTTGTGCCCAGACTGACAATCACATAATGACCTGTGGTCAAGCTTGCTATGTGATAGATCTTGCCATTGCTATTGACCATATGAGTTTAGCTGCTGTTGAGCTGGGACTAGGGAGTTGTTGGATAGGTGCCTTTCACGAAAAAGAGGTTAAGAAAATTCTAGATATTCCACAAGAGATAAGAGTAGTAGAGATGCTTACTTTGGGCTACCCAGCCCAAGAGCCAACTGGACCAAAAAAGCGATTAGCCCTGGAAAAAATAGCCTTTTTTAACAAATGGAGCTCTTCTAAGTAGTTTCTCTCCTTACTTTTAGTCATACCTTCGCGAATTCTACTTTTTGGTTTTGTCCTTCGACGCATTTCATTTGCTCAGGATCAACCCTGAGCGTAGTCGAATGGGTTGATTTCTATCAGTGGAGTGGTATAATCCTTATGCCATGATTAAGAAGGATTTAGTAAAAAGAATAGAAACTTTGATCCAGGAGAAAAAGTATCCTGATATCAAGAAAATACTGCCTATTCATCCCAAAGATATTGCTGAACTTATTGATAAGTTAGCCACCTCAGCTCATAAGCTCTTCGTCTTTCGTTTGGTTCCTTACAGTAAGGCTGTAGATGTATTTGAGAGTCTGCCTACCGAAGAGGAAGAAGGTATGCTTAAATCTTTAACCAGTCAGGAAATTAGGGAGATTTTGAATGAAATGTCGCCGGATGACCGTACTGGGCTGTTTGAAGAAATGCCAGCAGAACTGGTCAGGAAATTCATAAATCTACTTTCCCCGGAAGAGAGAAAGATTGCAGTTCAACTGCTTAATTACCCACCAGATTGCGTGGGGAGGCTTCTGACTCCTGATTTTGTACAATTGTATGAAGGTATGAGTGTTGTAGAGGCTTTAGCACATATTAAAAATGTTGGCATTAATAAGGAGACAGTATACCACAGCTATGTTCTTGATAAAGAAACTAAGCTTATTGGAATCGTTTCTCTAAAGAAGCTTGTTTTATCTGATTCGGCAACAAAAGTCTCAGAGATAATGTATAAGAATGTGATAAAGGCATCAGCTCTTACTGATCAGGAAGAGGCCGCTAATATTTTTAAGCATTACGATTTGCTTGTCCTTCCGGTTGTCGATAATAATGACAAGCTATTAGGGATTGTTACTTTTGATGATTTAGTTGACGTTTTAGAAAAGGAGGTTACCGAGGACTTTGAAAGGATCGCAGCGGTTGTGCCAGTTGAAAAGCCTTACATGGAGGCGAGTTTTTTTGATCTTATTTGGAAAAGAAGTTTTTGGTTAATACTTCTAGTAATTTTAGAGTCGGCATCTAGTTTGGTGATGAAAAGATATGAATATATAATTCAGCGTTGGGTTACGTTGACATTTTTTTTACCAATACTTATTGCTACCGGGGGTAATGCTGGTACCCAGTCAGCAATGATAGTTATAAGAAGTTTAACCATTGGAGACATAAGAGTAAAAGATTTTTTTAGAGTTGTTTTTAGGGAGTCGTTGCTAGGGTTGTCTATCGGAGCTATTCTTGCTGTTGTTGGGTTGTTAAGAGTGTTAATACAGGAAGGCGGGGAGTGGCTTTTGAGCGTTTCTGTTGGAGTTGCTATGGGTCTTACAGTTATGCTGGCAGCGATTATAGGAGCAGCCTTGCCTATTATTTTCAGAAAATTTAAATTGGATCCTGCTCTTATGAGTGGACCTCTAATTACTACCATTGTTGATGTTGCCGGGATATTTATATATTTTCAAATCGCCTTCTTTTTATTGGGACCATGAAAAGAGTACTTATTGTTTTGGTATTAATCTTTGTAAATGCTTGTGCCACAGCTCCGCATAGAGGCAGCGGCATAAGGGTTTCTAATTCTGATTATATTGATATCGCAAGTTTTTGCAAAAAGCATAATTTTGAATATAGTTTTGACACAATTGATGATCTGGTACGAATTTATTCACCGGATAAGGATATTAAGCTACTGCTTAATTCATCAGTTGGCACGCTTAGCGGCTCAATATTTTACCTTAAAAAACCCCCGATTTATCTTAAGGGAAAGATTCTCTTGCCTCGGCAATTAGAAAAAATAATTACTTCAGGAGAATTCGTTAGTTTTCGCCCTCTTTTTACAATCAAAACAATTGTGGTTGATCCTGGCCATGGCGGAAAAGATCCTGGCGCAATCTCATCGAGCGGTCTGCAAGAGAAAACGATCAATCTAAGAGTTGCGAAATATCTTAAAGAAGAGTTAGAGCAAATGGGCTTTAATGTGATTTTAACACGTTCGCAAGACTCATCCCTTTCTTTGGCTGAGAGGACTAATATTGCTAAAAAACATAATGCTGACCTTTTTGTGAGCATTCACGCTAACTCGAACCACTCCCAAAAGGTCAATGGAGCAGAGATATATTATCTATCCCCAGCACATTTAAGGGCCCAGGAACGATCAGTGCGATTAGCCCGGAGCGAGAATTTCCAAGGCAAGAGTATATCTTTAGATACTAAAGCTATCCTTTGGGACTTGTTAATCAGCAAAAATTACGGTTTTTCTGTAGAACTCTCCGATATTTTCTACTTAACATTTAAAAACTTAGGTTTTAATATTAAGCCACCCAAGAAAGCTCCATTTTATGTGCTGAAGTATGCTTATGTTCCCTCAGTTTTAGTTGAAATGGGATATTTGAGCAATATTTATGAGGAAAAGGCCTTACGCAAAAACTACTATCAAAAGCAAATCGCTCATGCTATTGCTTTAGGGATATCATCTTTAAAGAAAAGGCATACGACGCCAAACAATGAAAATTATGTCAATTTAAATTAATTCATATCAATGAAAAATAGGCCAATTGGAATTTTTGATTCGGGAGTAGGTGGGCTGACAGTTTTAAGGGAGATTGAGAAGCTTCTACCTTTTGAGGATATAGTATACCTTGGCGATACAGCTAGGGTTCCTTACGGAAACAAGTCAAAGCCAACAATTATAAAGTTTAGTCGCGAAAATGCAGACTTTTTGAAAAGAAAGAGAGTGAAGATGATTGTGGTAGCTTGTAATACTTCTTCAGCATTAGCCTTAGAAAGTTTGAAGAAGTCTTCTAATATTCCGGTTTTAGGGGTAATTGAAGCCGGGGTAGAAAAAGCAGTTGCCCTAACTAGAAAAAAAAGAATCGCAGTGATTGGAACTAAATCAACAATACAGAGTAATAGTTATCAGAAGCTTATCGCCAAGAGAAATAAGAACATTAAAGTTTATTCTAAAAGTTGCCCACTCTTTGTCCCCCTGGTAGAGGAGGGGATTCTAAACGGAAAAATAGTAAAAGAAGCTATGAAGATGTACTTAAAAGGCCTAAATGATAAAGGCATTGATGTGATTATTCTAGGTTGTACTCATTACCCTCTGCTTAAACACCAAATATTTTCTTATCTTAGGGGTGTGGTTGTTATAGATTCGGCAAAAGAGGTTGCTAGTTACGTCAGGAGCGCTCTTAAATCTAAAAACTTGCTGAGCGAAAAGAGAAGAAAGTCTAAAGTGGAATTTTACCTAAGCGATGAACCGAAAAGGTTTGTTGAGCTGGCTAAATTATTTCTAAAGAGAAAGATTTCGAATCCGAGGATAGTAAATGTATAAAATAAAAATTATAAGACAGTTTAGCGCCGCCCACTCCTTGGATAATTATAAAGGTAAATGTGAAGCACTTCATGGACATAATTGGAAAGTGGAGGTTTTAGCTTCAAGCCTTAAGCTCAATTCTTCGGGGATGGTT
>CAZHVO010000016.1:0-5809 GCA_964536195.1 uncultured Planctomycetia bacterium | reverse complement strand
GGCATAAAAAAGAGATTGAGTGTGCTAAGAAAATTGCCGGTTTAAACAAGATTGATTATCGTATTATAAAGTGCGATTTATCTTGGGTAAAGTCATCGCTTACTAAAAAGAAACTAAAAGTTTCTTGGCAAAGGAATTTAAAAGGCCGAGATATACCGCTTACTTATGTTTCGGGAAGGAATATAATTTTCTTAAGTTATGCTGCATCTTTAGCTGAAAGCATTAAGGCAAAGGCAATATTCATCGGCGCTCACATACAGGATTATTCAGGTTACCCAGATTGTCGGCCGGATTTTTTAAATAGTTTTCAGAGGGCACTTAATTTAGGGTTGAAAGACAGGGGTTTGAAGATAGTTGCCCCTTTACTTAATAAGAAAAAGAGAGATATAATACGAATCGGTATAAAGCTTGGGGTGCCATTTGAATCCACTTGGTCTTGTTATCAGGGAAGAAAGTTTCCTTGTTTAAGATGTGACAGCTGTCGTTTTCGAATAGGGGCTTTTTCAAAGCTAGGATTGCAAGACCCTCTTATAAAAAAATGGAAGGAAAAATAGCAGAAGTTTTCAAAAGCATCCAAGGTGAAGGGCTTTACCAAGGCCTAGACCAGGTATTTGTAAGGTTCTTTGGCTGCAATCTAGGATGTAGTTTTTGTGATACAAAATTAGATTTTTACCAAAAGAAGACTGCGCCGGCCTTACTTAATGAGATCGATTCTTTTAGTGATTATCATTCCTTATCGATAACTGGTGGAGAACCATTATTGCAGATAGAATTTCTAAAAGATTTATTGAAACTTATAAGGAAACGAAAGCAGAAAGTTTATTTAGAGACTAACGGTACCTTGCCCGAGAATTTAGAGAAGGTAATTAATTACACTGATATAATTGCTATGGATTTTAAATTACCTTCATCTACTGGACTAGAGTCATTTTGGGATAAACACCAAGAGTTTTTGGGGATTGCCAAGGGAAAGAAGACATTTATAAAGGCAGTTGTCAATACCACAACAATAGTTGGAGATATTTATAAGATGATAGAAATAATTAAAGGTGTGGCAAAGAAAACAACCTTAGTATTGCAACCTCAAAACCCACTTGAGATTATGGTAAAGGCAAAGCTAGAGGGTTTTGAGCAACTATGCCAGGAAGAGGGCCTTGAAGTTAAGGTAATCCCACAGAGGCATAAAAGGTTAGGTTTAAAATGAACATAGCAAAGGTCAAAAAAGAAGTAGAGAAAGCAGTTGTTAAAGCAAGTTTTGATTTAAGGGCCGATGTTGCTAAACTTCTTAAGATAAGCTTAAGGAATGAAAAGAAAAAACAAGCAAAACAAGCTTTGGGGTGGATTGTAGAAAACGCTCGCATTGCTGCAACTGAAGGAATAGCAATTTGTCAAGATACTGGCCTACCAGTAGTGTTCATTGAAGCCGGGGCAGACGCAAAAGTTTCTGCTTCTTTGATCGAGGCGATAAAAACTGCTGTTGCCAGTGGCTATAGAAATAATTGTTTGAGACCTTCTATGGTTGACCCGTTATTAAGAGGAAAATCTTCTTATCAAGGAATGATTTATCATATTGACTTTTCGCCAAAGAAAAAAGGTTTAAGGATTACGATTTTTCCTAAAGGTTTTGGTAGCGAGAATAAATCTGCCTTAAAAATGTTTAACCCAACAGTAAACTTTAAACAGGTAGAAGATTTTATCGTTGAGAGCGTAAAGACTGCCGGTCCTGAGAGCTGCCCGCCTTTTGTCGTTGGAGTGGGTATTGGCGGTACTTCTGATACAGCATTGTTATTAGCAAAAAAGGCTTTGTTAGAGCGAGTTGATAGACCGAATCGAGAGAAAACTTTAAATAATTTAGAGAAAAAATTGCTTAAGCGAATAAATGCTTTGGGTATTGGCCCGATGGGCTTAGGTGGGAAATGTACTGCCTTAGCAGTAAAGATAAAAAAAGTACCTACGCATATTGCTGGTTTTCCGGTTGGAGTTAATATAAGTTGTCACGCCTTACGAAGCGCAACGATAAAACTATAAGTGTTATGATTAAGTATTTAAAAACACCTTTTAAAAATACTGAGCTATCTAAGTTAAAAGCCGGCGATCAGGTTTTACTTTCAGGAGTAACCTATACTGCCAGGGATCAAGCTCATAAGAAACTGGCTGAGTTGGTAAAGAATAAAAAGAAATTGCCATTAAAGTTAAAAAATCAGGCTATCTACTATTGCGGTCCGAGTGCAACTCCTAAAGGTAGAGTTATTGGTTCCTGTGGACCAACGACTTCTTCGCGTATGGATGAGTTTGTTGGATTACTTTTAGGTTCTGGTCTTATAGCGATGATTGGCAAGGGTAGGCGAAGCAAAAAGGTCAGAGATTTAATTAAAAAGTATAAGGCGATTTATTTTATTGCTCCGGCTGGTTGTGGAGCCTTATTGGCTAGAGGAGTTAGGAGTAAAAAGTTAGTTTGTTTCAAAGAGTTAGGGCCGGAAGCAATATATCGATTAGAGGTTGAAGATTTTCCTTTAATTGTTGGGATTGACACAAAAGGCAAAGATATTTATAAGCATCTAGTCTAGGTGTGATTTAACCAAAAAGGAGTGTTTAAATGGAGCGCGACGGCAAGAGGAAGAATGACCAAATAAGGCGTCTTAATATTGAAAGAGGATTTATGAAGTATGCCGAAGGTTCTTGTCTTATTGAATTAGGCAATACAAGAGTTATCTGTACGGCCACTGCTGACAAGAATGTTCCGATGTTTTTGCGTAATTCCGGAGAAGGTTGGGTTACTGCCGAGTATCGGATGCTTCCTCGGGCTACTCATACTCGGACTTTGCGTGATAAGGTGTCGGGAAGGAATATGGAAATTCAGAGGCTTATCGGCCGCTCTTTGCGTAGCGTGGTGAATTTAAAGCGAATAGGTGAAAGAACGATTCGAATCGATTGCGATGTTATTCAGGCTAATGGTGGTACAAGAACAGCATCAGTAGTCGGAGGATTTATAGCTTTGGTCGATTGTCTCCAGAAGCTCTATAAACAAGATTTAATCAAAGAGATCTGTGTAAATAGCTTTCTTGGCGCAATCAGCGTGGGTTTATATCAAGGTGAGCATATTCTGGATTTAACTTACCTTGAGGATTCGCAGGCCCAAGTAGACATGAATGTTGTTATGAAGTCCTCAGGTGAATTTATTGAATTACAGGGAACAGCAGAAAATGGGTCTTTTTCTGAAAAAGACTTAAGCGCTTTTTTAAAACTGGCCAAGAAAGGGATTGAAGAGGTAATTGATATTGAGAGAGAGATGCTTAAAAATATCCTTCCCGGACTATGAGATTGATAGTTGCCACGAAAAATAAAAATAAGCTTAAAGAGATAAAGGGCATTCTAAGAGCTTTAGAGGTCTCAATAGTATCTTTAAACGAACTGGAAAAGAAATTCCATATTGTAGAGAATGGTAAGACTTTTCGAGAGAACGCGTTTCGGAAAGCTCTGCCAGTATCGCGACACTATAAGGATAATTATGTTCTCGGAGAGGATTCTGGTTTAGAAGTTAACTATCTTAATCAGGCACCAGGAATTTATTCTAAGCGATATTCCGGACCAAAAGCAACTTATAAGTCAAATAACAAAAAGTTGCTTGAAAATCTAAAAGGAGTCCCGGCTGCAAAACGCCAGGCTGCTTTTCGTTGTTGCTTGGTTTTAGCTTATAATGGAAAATTAGTTAAGGTATTTGAGGGTATATTATCGGGCAGGATTTCCGATAAAGCAAGAGGTGAGAATGGTTTCGGCTATGATCCAGTATTTTACCTTACCGACTACAAAAAGACTGTAGCTCAACTACCGCTATCGAGGAAAAATAAGATTAGCCATCGGGCAAAAGCCTTTAGGAAACTAAAAACCTATTTAAAAAATATTTGACTTTTATTGCCAAACTGATAAATTACTAAATACGTAGAAGATGTCTGAGATCCGAGGTGTGAATCATGAAATTTCTAGAGAGAATAAAAGAGGATATTAAAACAGTTTTTCGTGAGGATCCGGCAGCAAAAGGTGTAACCGAGGTTGTGCTTTGCTACTCAGGATTGCATGCTATCTGGTGGCATAGGGTTTCATCTTGGGTGTGGCATAAAGGACTTAAAACCTTTGCTCGATTTCTTTCACAGGTTGGTCGA
Source organism: uncultured Planctomycetia bacterium (assembly GCA_964536195.1). Taxonomy (GTDB): domain Bacteria; phylum Omnitrophota; class Gorgyraeia; order Duberdicusellales; family 4484-171; genus Susulua. The sequence goes on along the minus strand of CAZHVO010000016.1, from coordinate 1,649 downwards.
TTCTTTACCGGAATTGAAATCCATCCTGGAGCAAAAATTGGTAAAAGATTTTTTATTGACCATGGCATGGGCGTGGTTATTGGTGAGACCGCTGAGATTGGTGAGGATGTTTTGATATATCAGGGAGTTGTCTTAGGGGGAGTTTCCTTAGAGAAAACTAAGCGTCACCCTACTATTGGTAATAAAGTTGTTATTGGTGCTGGTGCTATCCTTCTTGGTCCAATAAAAATAGGCATGGGCGCAAGAATTGGCGCTGGTTCAGTAGTAGTGAAGGATGTTCCTGATAATGCTACTGCCGTTGGTGTACCGGCAAGGTTAATTCTTCCGCCGGTAAGCAAAAAAATAAGCGGAGTCGACTTAGATCACAATAAGCTTCCTGATCCAGTTATTGAGGTCCTGCACCGCTTAGAACAGAGAATAGAAGAATTAGAAAAGAAGTGCAAAGAAAGATGCGAGTCTTAGTAACCGGCGGTGCCGGATTCATCGGTTCCAATGTCGTTAAAATGCTTGAGGAAGCTGGCGTTGAGACCGTTATCCTCGATGATTTTTCCCACGCTAGTTATAAGAATTTACTCGGTTTAAAGGGTGAGATTATTTGCGGTGATATCTTAGATGAAAAGCTTTATGAGAAACTACCAAAAGTAGATGCCGTAATTCATGAAGCAGCGATTACTGATACTACCTTAGCCGATGATGCAAAAATGATGATGGTTAACTACAGAGGATTCAAGAATGTGTTGAATTTCTGTTTAGATAAAAAAATAAGATTAGTGTATGCATCTAGTGCTGGTGTTTACGGAAACGGAACTTCGGCAATGAGAGAGGATGCCGAAATAATCCCCCACAATATCTATGCTTATTCTAAGTATCAGTGCGATTGTTTAATGAAAAAGGTTATTGAAAAATCTTCAAAGCCAATTATTATCGGGTTGCGTTATTTTAATGTTTATGGCCCTTATGAATATCACAAGGGTCTAAGTGCGAGTATGGTTTACCAGCTTTACTTGCAGATGAAAGAAGGTAAGCAACCACGTATCTTTAAATCTGGTGAACAAAAGAGAGATTTTATTTACGTCAAAGATGTGGCTAGAATAACCGTTGAGGCTCTAGATTCAAAGAAGAGCGCAGTTTTAAATGTTGGGACTGGTACCCCCCGTAGTTTTAATGACATAATCGCGAGTCTGAATAAAACAATGGGGTTAGGTGTAAAACCTGATTATTTTGATAATCCTTATCTTGGCAAATACCAAGACTATACTGAAGCTGACACAACCCTTCTAAAAGAGGTTTTAGGCACTTTGGCTCAGTTCTCTCTAGAGGCCGGGGTTGAAGACTATCTAAAAGGGTACCTTTTGGAATAGAAGCACTTATTTTATTGAGAATTTTTTAAAAAAATACTTGACAAAAATAGGTATTAGTGTATAAAAGATACATTGATATGGCGATTTCGGAATGGGAAAAGCCTCATCGTTTGAAAGGTAAATAAAATTTAAATATAAGATCTAGAGAAAAGCATCCTTTAGGGATGCTTTTTTCTTGTGGTATAGGTTACTATACCACATATTGTTCTTTGAATTTAAGTAAGGTTATAAAAGCCTTTGGAGGGTTTGATCCTGGCTCAGAGTGAACGCTGGCGGCGTGGATTAGGC
>CAZHVO010000015.1:0-22606 GCA_964536195.1 uncultured Planctomycetia bacterium | reverse complement strand
GCAGTGGTGCTGGTAAAACAGTTCTGCTTAAAAATATCCTGGGCTTGCTAAGACCCGATTCCGGTACTATCGCCATTGATGGTGTAGACATTACCCAGTTAACTAAGAAGAAGCTGGAAAAGATCAGATTGCAATTTGGTTTGGTTTTTCAAGGCAGCGCTCTCTTTGACTTCTTAACTATAGAGGAGAATGTCGGCTTTTACTTTTATCAGCATACAAAGTTAAAAAAATCTGAAATAAGGAAAAAAGTAACCGAGACCTTGGCCTTGGTTGGCTTAGAGGGCATAGAGGATATGTATCCTTATGAGTTAAGCGGAGGCATGAGAAAGAGAGTAGCTATAGCCAGGGCAGTTATTTATAACCCCAAGATTATAATTTATGATGAGCCGACTACCGGAATTGACCCGATTGCTGTAGATAAAATAGTAACTTTGATTGAAGATCTTCATCAGCGACTGGCTATTACCTCGGTAGTAGTAACCCATGATTTAGAGGTTGGCTTAAAGCTTGCCGATCGGTTAGCGTTTTTATTGGGAGGAAGGATCATCTTTGAGGGTGATAAAAAAGATTTAGATGAATCCAAAGATGAGAGACTAATTCAGTTTTTAAAAGGAACTTCTGGCGGTCCAATAAGGGAGATGGAAGTTTAAACAGGGGGTATGAATGGCAATAAATCTATGGGATAAAAAGAAAAGTTTTGCTTATGTAAAATTAGGTAGTTTTTTCTTGGTTGCCTTTGGGCTATTTTTTCTTACTCTCCTTTCGATGCGGGAGGTTAATATCTTTAAAGGTAGCTACGTTATAGTTGCTAAATTTGATTTTTCCGAGGGCTTGCGTCCGTCTTCTCCGGTCCGTTTTTGCGGTGTAGATGTTGGCGAGGTTAAGAAAGTCACAATTAAAGAGGAAGCCAATAAGCCTAAGGTCTATGTTTATGCTAAGATAGAGAAGGGAGTGAGAATTCCCAAAAACTCATACTTTTTTATTAATAGTTTGAGTTTATTTGGTGAGAAATACTTAGAAATTAATCCGCCCGAGGAGGCAACAGCCTATATAAATGAAGGGGATGTTATCGAGGGAATTTCGCCAATACCTCTTTTTGGTCTTTTCGCTACCTTTGATCAAACAATGAAAGAAATAGAGCAGTTTGTAAAAGAAGGTAAGATTAAAACTTCTTTTGAGAATATACTACTTAATATAGAGGATATAAGTTTAGACATAAAAGGTTTGGTTAAGGATATAAAGAATAAGCAGGGGACAATAGGTAGATTGCTTTATGATGATTCTTTATATCAGACTACTGAGGAGTTTCTTGGAGATTTAAAAGAACATCCCTGGAAGTTATTGCATAAGCCAAAGCAAGTCAGGAAGAAGAAATAGGAAAGAGTAGGGATAGTGCAGTCTTCTTAAATTCATATTCCCCTATCTCAATTAAAAATATGTTTGGTTGTTCAGAATGTGGTTATAAGTCAGTTAAGTGGTTGGGTAGGTGCCCTCTCTGCGGAGGTTGGGAGACCTTTGCTAAGGAAGCCGAGGAGAGAAAAGGCACCAAGAAACGATTAGGCCAGAAGTGTTTACCTACGCTCCTTAGAGATATCGAAGGAGGAAATTTCAAGAGAATCCCTACCGGATTAGATGAGTTTGACCGAATCTTAGGTGGTGGCTTAGTTGAAGGAGAGATAATCCTTGTTGGTGGAGCTCCGGGGGTAGGTAAGTCGACACTTCTTCTAGAGGTTAGCTCTTCACTCTCCTTGAAAGGCAAAACTCTTTATGTTAGCGCTGAAGAGTCTCCGCAGCAGATAGGCCTTCGGGCCCAAAGGCTAGGTAAGAGCCAATTAGATAATATCTATATAGTTAGTGAAGATAGAGTTGAAGATATTTTTGAGTATATCAAAAAAGAGAAGTTTAAATTCGTAGTAATAGATTCTATTCAGGTAGTCCACACCCTATCTTGCGAAGGAAGCAAGGGTAGTATTTCTCAGGTTAGGGGTTGTGCTGACTATCTTACCCAGATTGCTAAGTCTTTAGGGGTAGTTATTTTTTTAGTTGGCCATGTTACTAAGGAAGGAGCAATTGCCGGGCCAAAATTATTAGAGCATATTGTAGATTGTGTCCTATATTTTGAAGGAGAACTTCTCTCTAGCTACCGAATTTTGCGGTCAATAAAGAACAGATTTGGTTCTACCGGTGATATCGCTGTATTCGAGATGAAGTCTACTGGTTTAAAGGAAGTTAAGAAGACAAATGATCTCTTTCTTCCTCATCGCGAACAGTCTTTTTCGGGCAGTAGTGTAATTTGTGTTATTGAGGGGCTGCGGCCTTTGCTTATTGAGCTTCAATCTCTGGTCAGTAGAGCTAACTTTGGAGTAGCTCGCAGAAGAAGCCTAGGTTTTGACTTTAATCGTTTTTCTCTTATGATAGCTATAATTGAGAAGAGAATAAAACTCTCCTTATCTAGTGAAGATGTTTTCTTAAATGTCGCTGGTGGCTTAAAGATAAGCGATCCGGCAGCAGACCTAGGAGCAGTTATGGCTATTATTTCCAGTTTTAAGGAGAAAAATATATCTTCAAATAGTGTTTTTATCGGAGAAGTCGGTTTAGCTGGAGAGTTAAGAAGAATTAATAATATAAATTTAAGGTTAAAGGAAGTAGAGAGAGCTAATTTTAAATACTGTATAATTCCTGAGGTAAATTTAAAGGAGGTGGATAAGAAGTTTAACCTTGAGGTTCGCGGGTTTTCGACTTTAAGGGATATTGTTAAGGATGTGTTTAAATGAGATACTTCGGGAACTTTCGTTCCCTCAGTATCAATTCGACTAGACATTTTTTAATAAAAAAATGTAAGTCTCATTAGGAGGTTTTATTATGGGTTTAATTTTTTTAAGAATATTTTTTGTCCTTATCTTTGCCGGGATAGGCTATTCTTTAGGCGGCGAAAATTCTTTATTCTCTGCTGTTTTTGGTCTTGCCGGAGGGATAATTTTAGTTGGTTTTGAGACTTTTACTCGCCGGGTTTCTCTAAAAGGACTCTCCAGCGCGGTGTTTGGGATAATTCTCGGTCTTATAATTGCCGGGATATTTGGAGTAACTCTCGATCAATTTTCTTTTCCCGAAGAAGTTCCTATGGGAATTATTAATAACCTCAAGATGTTTGTTACTTTTGTCTTTGTCTATCTAGGACTTACTTTAGGCATTAAAGGTAAAGACGAGTTTAACTTAGTGATTCCTTATGTTAAATTTAAACGCCAGAGCCAAAGAGAGGAATCTATGATTGTTGATACTAGTAGTATCATTGACGGAAGAATCCTGGATATTGTCAAAACTGGATTTATTGAGGCAAAATTTGTTGTTCCTCGGTTCGTTCTCAATGAACTTCACGCCTTAGCAGATTCTACTGACCACATGAAGCGTCAGAAGGGTAAGAGAGGAATTGAGATTCTTCACTCTTTAAAGAAAGAGCCAAACATTGAAGTGGAAGTATCTGATCAGAATGTCGAGAGCGTAAAGAGCGTTGATGAGAAGATTATAAAATTAGCTCAAGCTACCGATGCTGAAGTTTTAACTACCGACTATAATTTAAATCGTATTGCCCAGCTTCAAGGAGTAAAGGTTTTAAATATTAACGACCTTGCTAATGCTTTAAAGCCGACCTTTGTCACCGGACAGAGGTTCTCTTTAAAGCTTATTAAAGAGGGTAAAGAGCATAATCAAGCCGTAGGTTACCTAGAAGACGGGACTATGGTAGTAGTAGAGAATTCCCGGCGTTTGGTTGGCAAAACTGTTAATATTGAGGTTACTTCAATACTACAGAGTTCAAGCGGCAGGATCGTATTTACAAAGTTAGCTTAATAAAAAGGTTTAGAATAATTCCTATGGCATCAAAAGTAGGTGTGGTTATAGTCTCAGCTGGTAAGGGTAAGAGGCTAATTAAGGGAGATAAAGCTACTTTAAGATTATCTGGTAAGCCTCTTTTCTGTAAAGCTCTTTCAACCTTTAAGAGCATAAAGGGAATAAGAGAGATTGTATTAGTCTTAAGGAAAGAGAATTTCCCTTTAGCCAAGAAGCATGTAAAGTCCAAAAATATTACCTTGGTCAAAGGGGGAGTGAAAAGAGCTGATTCAGTCTTTGAGGGTTTATCAGCCTTGAGTAAGGATATAGAGTATGTGCTTATCCATGATGCTGCTAGGCCTTTTGTAACTAAGAAGACAATCCTTGATATATTAAAGGAGTTAAAAAAATATCCGGCAGTAATTTGTGGCCTAAGATGCCCGGACACTTTAAAGCTAGTAAGAAAAAGCCTTGTTGAGAAGACTTTAAACAGAGAAGGTGTTTATCTTATCCAAACTCCGCAAGGTTTCAGGAGGAAGGTAATTCTTCAGGCTTATGGGAAGTTCAGAAAGAGAAATCTTACCCCGCCAAAGGCGGGGCTTACCGATGATGCTCAAATGTTAGAGATTATTGGTAAGAAGGTTAAGGTGATTGACGGGGAGTTATTGAATTTCAAGATAACTTATCCCCAAGATTTAAAGTTAGCTAAGATAATCTGTCATGAACTCAATCTGCGTAGCAGTATATAAAAAGATATTTATTGAGTCCATCGACAGGAAGACTATAGTAGACAGGAGATGAAAGATTATAAAGTAGGTTTAGGTTTTGATGTTCACCGCTTAAGCAAGAAAGAGAAGGACTTAATCCTTGGCGGAGCTAAGATTGCCTCTGACCTTAGCTTAATAGCGGTTTCTGACGGCGACGTAGTATTGCATGCAGTGAGTGATGCTTTGTGTGGAGCGGTTGGCCTAGGAGATATTGGCGATTACTTTCCGCCGCAAGATAAGAGGTCAAAAGGAATCGACAGCAAGAAAATCTTAAACTTTATCTTAAAGAAGATAAATAAGAAGTACACTATTGGCAACCTTGATATTATTATTGTTGCTGATAAGCCAAGACTTTTTCCTCATAAAGCGAAGATTACTAAGTCTTTGAAGAAACTCCTCTCAACTACCAAGGTAAATGTAAAATTTAAGTCTAAAGAGGGTTTAAATATTCTCGGTAGTAAGAATAGTATTAGTTGTTTTGCCTTTGTTTCCTTGAAAAAACGTAAGAAGACCTAAGATGTTAAAGATTCATAACTCCTTAACTAAGACTAAAGACCTCTTTACCCCTCAGAAAAAATCTCTGATAAGGATGTATACTTGTGGAGTTACTGTCTATGATGATTGTCATATCGGCCATGCTAGAAGCCTTTATGTCTTTGAGATTATCAGAAGATACCTAAAGTATCGGGGTTACAAGGTTCAGTTTATAAGGAATATTACTGATATTGACGATAAGATTATAAATCGGGCTAAGGAGTTAGGAGTTGATTGGAAGGAGTTAGTTAATAAGTATATTGAGAGCTATTATCAGGACTTAGAGACTCTCGGTATTAGCAAAGCTGATAAAGAGCCTCGGGCTACTGAGAATGTAGGAGATATGATTAAGTATATCGAGAAGTTAATTGATAAAGAGTATGCTTATGTTATTGAAAGCGGAGTTTACTTTAGCGTAAGAAAGTTTAAAGATTACGGTAAACTCTCCGGGCAGAGTATTGATAAGATGAAAGAAGGTGTAAGAATATCAAAGGTGGAATCTAAAGAAGATCCTTTAGACTTTGCTCTTTGGAAGAAGGCTAAGGAAGGGGAGCCTTCCTGGGAAAGCCCTTGGGGGATGGGCAGGCCGGGTTGGCATATTGAGTGCTCAGTTATGAGCCAGAAATACCTAAAGACTGATACCTTAGATATCCATGGCGGAGGAAGGGATTTAATCTTTCCTCACCATGAGAATGAGTGTGCTCAGGCTGAGGCCTTAACCGGAAAAGTTTTTGCTAATTACTGGATACATCACGGTTTGTTAACTATTAATAGCCAGAAGATGGCTAAGTCTTTAGGGAACTTTGTTACAATTCAGGATGCAGTAAGTAAATATTCAGCCGATATCTTAAAGATATTTTATCTTCAAGCTCACTACTCTAGCTCAGTAGATTTCTCCGAGAAAAAAATGGAAGAGGCAAAAAAAGCTTACCAGAGAATTCAGATATTTATGAATCGAATAGGCGTGATAAAGAAGGCCAAAGTAACTAAAGAGGCCCAAGAGCTACTGGAGCAATTTAGAAATAAGTTTATTGAGGCTATGGATGATGATTTTAATATGCCTAAGGGTCTGGCAGTTTTATTCGATATAATTAATGTTAGCAATAAGATTTTAGATATCGAGGGTAATTCAAAAGCTAAAGTAGCTGGTATTGGCGGTTTGGTTGAGGAAATTTTAGATATTTTTGGTATTAGCCTCAAACCTATAGAGACTGCTGAGATATCAGCAAAAGATATTGAGAAGTTAATCAAGCTACGCACTGAGCTTAAACAGCAGAAAAAATATCAAGAAGCTGATGGTATAAGAAAGAAATTAGAAGAACAAGGCATAATTTTAGAGGATACAAAAGATGGCACTACTTACAGGAGCAAGTTGTGAGAAGGAAAGGTTTTTTTATTACCATTGAAGGCTCAGAAGGTAGCGGTAAGAGCAGTGTTATTAAGTTTATCGAAAAGCTCCTGCGAAAAAGAGGAGCAACTTTAAAGGTCTACCGGGAGCCGGGCTCAACCAAGGTCGGTGAGAAGATAAGAAAGATTCTTCTCGATAAGAAGAATAAAAAGTTATCGGCTCATACTGAGTTACTTCTTTATCTTGCTGCCAGGACTCAACTTATTGAACAAAGGTTGAAAGGAGATCTTAAAAAATATGACTTTATTATTTGTGACCGTTTCTTTGATTCAACTCTTGTCTATCAAGGTTTTGCCTTAGGATTAGGTAAGATTGTTGATAGGTCAGTTGAGATGTTTTCATTAGGCATAACTCCTAACTTAACCTTAGTCCTTGATACCCCGCCAAAATTAGGCTTAGCTAGGCTAAAGAATAAAGACCGTATTGAGTCCAGAGCGCTGAGATTCCATAACCGCTTGCGTAAGGGGTACTTACAATTAGCAAAAAAGTATCCTCGCCGGGTAAAGATAGTTGACGCCTGTGATAGCCTGCCTCAGATCTATAAACGCATCGAGAAACAACTGGAGAGGGTGCTTTGAGAGAAGGCATTTTAAATTACTTTCAAATCTTAAAGAAAAGAGAACTTCTTGGCACATCTTACCTTTTCGTTGGTGAGGACGATAAGGTAATTTTAGACGTTGCTAAGTTAATCAGCTGTACTGAAGGGGAAGATTTCTGTGATAGCTGCTGGGATTGTAAGAGAATAGAAGAAGGTAATCATCCCGATCTCTTTACTATTTCACCTGATGGTTTTTCAATAAAGATTGAGTCCATAAGAGAGGGCATGAGTTTCTTCTCATTAAAGAGTTTTCGATTAAAAAACAAAATTATGATTGTAAGGGATGCTCAGGCTTTAACCCCGGCTGCTGCTAATGCTTTTCTTAAAACTCTTGAGGAACCACCTAAGAATTCTTTTATAGCAATATCAGCTTCTAAGTTAGATGGCTTGCTGCCAACAATAATATCGCGTTGTCGCAGGATATTCTTACCTTCCAGAGAAGATGAGGCTGACAGGAGCCTAGAAAGTAATGTTTTTGATTTCTTAAGAGGTCAGGATCTGCGCTTTACTGACCGCAAGAGGTTTTCTTCCTTTCTTTGGACCTTGATTATGGTCTTACGTGATGATTTAATCTCTAAATCAGGTTTTGTAAATAATCAGTTGCCTCAAAGAAGGGAAGGTGAGATAATCTTAGGCCCCTACAGTGTAAGCCAAATTGATAGTATTTTAAAGGATATTTTAAAGATTTACGGGGCAGCAAAGAGTGTGAATATGAACCTAGCCCTTAATTTGATTCGTTTAAAACTATAGAAGATGTATACAATCTCCGCCAAAGGCGGAGGAGCGGTTTAGGATTCGCCTAAACCGGAGGGAACGGAGAAGAAGCGCGGTGTAGGCGAATCCTAAACCGGCACATTACATCCATCAAAGGCATTAGCTGGACGATAAAGGTTTAAAAGGAAAAAAGAGGCAATAACAGCATAAAAACTATTGTAATTAAGAGATGAGAGTTGGTTTAGTAAGATTAAGAGAAGCCGGTCAACTTATGACCTATCGGGTTACAGAGGATATAGCTGTGCATGACTATGTTCTTGTTGAAGCTGACCGAGGTGTTGACTATGGTGAGGTTGTTGAAATCAACGAGGTAAACCTCTTCCCTAAGGTTAATACTAAGGAGCGAACTATTAAAAGTATAGTCCGCAAATTATCTCCTGAAGACTTAACGCAGATAAAGAATAATGAGATCGAAGCTAGAGATGCTATGCGCCTATGTGCTCGCAAAGTTCGCGAGTATAAGCTAGCCATGAAACTAGTTGATAGTGAGTATTCATTTGACAGAAAGAAGATAGTCTTTTACTTTACCTCTGAAGGAAGAGTAGATTTTCGGGAATTAGTTAAAGAATTAGCTAAGATATTTAAGATTCGTATCGAGATGCGCCAGATTGGTGTTCGGGATGAGGCTCGTCTTTTTGGCGGAGTCGGACCCTGTGGACAAAAATTATGCTGCATGAGATTTTTAAAGAACTTTGAGCCAGTAAGCATGAAGATGGCTAAGACTCAGAAGTTACCTTTAAGTTCGGGAAAGATTTCAGGTATTTGCGGCCGGTTAATGTGCTGCCTTTTTTATGAGTATAAAAACTACCGTGAATTATCTAAAGGTCTACCTAAAGAAGGCCAGACTCTTGATACTGGCCAAGGTAAGGGAAAGGTTATCTCGGTAAATGTCTTAAAAAGACTTGCTTACGTTGAGCTAGAAGACGGTAGAATAGAAAAGGTTTTCTTTAAGGATAATGCGTAAATTTTACCTCACTACACCCCTCTATTACGTAAATGCTGACCCTCATATTGGCCACGCTTACACTAACATTATCGCTGATAGCATAGCTCGTTACAGGCGGGCTAAGGGTGAAGAAGTCTTCTTTCTTACTGGCAGTGATGAGCATGGTGAGAAGATAAGGCAGGCTGCTCTAGCTAACAAAAGTGAGGTTAAGGCTTTTGTTGATAAGGGATCAGAAGTTTTTAAAAATCTATGGACTAAGTTGGATATCTCCTATGATTCTTTTATCCGTACTACTGATGATTATCACATTGAGGTTGTAAAAAAAGTTATAACTACCTTAGAAAGAAAAGGAGATATTTATAAAGATAAGTATAAGGCCTACTACTGTGTTCCCTGTGAATCATTCTGGACCCAAGTCCAAGTTAAAGAAGCTAGTGGTTGTCCAGAGTGTAAGCGGGAAGTAGAGGAAATAGAAGAGGAGAATTATTTTTTTAAGCTATCTAAGTATGAGCAGTGGTTAAGGAAGCATCTAGAAGATAATCCTTCTTTTGTTATGCCTAAGGTACGCTATAACGAGGTATTAGGCTTCTTAAATAATAATTCTTTAGAAGATCTTTGTATCTCCCGGCCGAGGAAAAGAGTATCTTGGGGCATAGATTTTCCTCTTGATGATAATTATGTAGTTTATGTCTGGTTTGATGCTCTGATTAATTATATCAGTGGAGCTGGCTGTTTTTTGGCGAAGGATAAGTTTAAAAAGCTATGGCCAGCAGATATTCATTTCATCGGTAAAGATATCTTAAGGCACCATGCAATATTTTGGCCGATAATGTTAAAAGCCCTAGATATCCAACTACCAAAAATGGTATTTGCCCATGGCTGGTGGAAGAAAGATGAAGAAAAGATCTCTAAGTCTAGAGGAAATATTGTTAATCCTCTAGAGCTACTGGCAAACTTAAGCTCATCTTTAGGTGACAGCCAGGATGCAGCCGTAGATGCTTTTCGTTACTTTCTCCTTAGAGAGGTTCCAGCAGGCCTAGACGGAAGTTTTTCCTGGGCTGCTTTAGTAAGTAGAACCAACTCTGACTTAGCTAATGACTTAGGTAATTTAGTGTTCAGGACTCTGAATATGACTGAGAAGTATTTAGAGGCAAAGGTTTCTTCAAGTTCTAAACCGCCGGAAAAGTTTAAGAGTTGTTTAGAGAATTTAGCTAAGAACTATACGGCTCATATGGATAATAGCCGGTTTTCTCATGCCCTGGAAGAGATATTTACCTTTATCCGGGTGATGAATAAGCATATTGAAGACACTAAGCCTTGGGTTCTCTGGAAAGAGAAAAGAATAGATGAAATAAAAGACTTTTTAGCTGGGCTCTGTGAAGGAATAAGAATAGTCGCTCTATATATTCACCCGATTATGCCTAAGACCTCAGAGTCAATATATAGGCAGCTGGGAGTAGGGAAGATATCCTTTTCTCTAAAAAATAGTTCTTGGAGTAAAAAATTAAGTTTTTCAATAAAAAAAGAGTCACCTCTTTTCCCACGCATAGATGTTGATTGATTCGCATTGTCACCTCAATTCACTCTCTAAGATTGCCAGAGAAGATATAATATCATCTTCTAAGGGTAGTCATTGTTTTATCGACTCTAGTATTGATTTAGATAGCTCCAAGGTTTCTTTAGAGATTTCCAGTAAGGATGATTTTGTCTATAGTGCTTTAGGATTTCATCCTTTCTCAGGAAAGAGTTTTTCACCAACAGTGGTTAGAGATTATGAAAAGCTTATTGGTAATAATAAAAGGATAGTAGCTATCGGTGAGATTGGTCTAGATTATAAGGCTGACTTTTCTATCCAAGTCCAAGAGGATATTTTATCGGCTTTTATAGAGTTAGCTAAAATCAAGGGCCTGCCAGTTATGATACATAATCGCTGGCAGGATACTAAGATTTTAGATATTTTAGATAAGTTTTACCCAAGTTATGGGATGGTCGTCTTTCATTGTTTCTCATACGATCAGGATTTCTTAACTAAGATTGTTGAAAGAGGAGGTTTCATATCTTTTTCCCTTAATATTTTAAGGAAAAAGGAAGAGATATCAGAATCATTAAAAAAATGCCCTTTAGAAAAATTGCTTCTTGAGACTGATTCTCCTTATATGAGGGTGGCTGGTAAGCCTTCTACGCCTTTAGACATTGACAAGACTTACAAAGCAGCAGCTGAGATTAAGGGAATTAGTGAAGAAGAGTTGGAGAGTGCAGTTTCTTCTAATATAAGAGAGTTATTTCCTGAGGTTTTAAAAGGATAAGATATGCGGGCTATAAAGTTTAAAAATAAGCAATTATTTTATATTGATCAGACTAAGCTACCCTTAAAAGAGCTTTGGAGAAAGTGTAAGGGGTTAAATAGCGGCTATAAGGCTATTAAAGAGCTTCAAGTAAGAGGTGCTCCTTTGATTGGAGTCTTTGCCGCCTATTGTATTTATGTACATTTCAAGAATAAATCTCTAACTAAGAAGAAATTCTTAAGCGATTTTGGGAAAGCTTGCAAGCGTCTTAAATCTTGTCGTCCCACAGCAGTTAATTTAGCTTGGGCTTTAGAAAGATTAGAGAAAGCTGTCTTGGGAAATAAAAATAAGAGTGTTAGCCAGCTAAAAGAGATAATTTTAAAAGAAGCTCAGGCAATTAACTTAGAAGATGTCTTGCTCTGTGAGCGGATGGCTAATCAGGGAGTGGAGCTCATAAGAGGAGGCGATAGAATTTTAACTCATTGTAATGCCGGCTTCCTAGCTACTTCCGGAGACGGAACAGCTCTAGCTGTTATTTATAAGGCCCATGAGCTTTATGGGGATATAAGAGTTTATGCTGATGAGACCCGGCCTCTGCTGCAGGGTTCGCGGCTGAGTGCTTGGGAGCTAACCAAAAGAGGAGTCCCAACAACTGTTATCTGTGATAATATGGCGGCAATTTTGATGGAGCAAGGTAAAATCGATAAGATATTTGTTGGGGCAGATAGAATTGCTGCTAATGGTGATACTGCTAATAAGATTGGCACTTTTGGTTTAGCAATATTAGCTAAGTATCACAAGATTCCTTTTTATGTAGTTGCTCCTTTTAGCACCTTTGATTTAAGCTTGGCCAGCGGTAAATTAATTCCTATTGAAGAAAGGAATAAGGATGAGATAAGAAAGCTAGTCAACAAGATAGAGATTGCCCCTCGAAAAGCAAAAGTATATAATCCGGCTTTTGATGTAACTCCCAATAAACTAATTACTGCTATAGTCAGCGATAAGGGGGTAATTAAACCACCATTTGGGAAGAATATCAGGAAAACAATTGGCCAGCTGGTTTAAGGTTAAGACTTAAACCAATTTTATCGATAAATTGGAGAAGAATATGGAACAAGAAACAAAGCCAGAGAATATAAATGATTTAGCCAATTACCAGGATGGATCAATTGTAAGCAGGACTTTAATAAAGAAAGAAACCGGAACCATAACTCTGTTCGCCTTTAGTAAAGGCCAAGCTTTAAGTGAGCATACTGCTCCCTTTGATGCTATGGCTTATATTCTTGATGGCAAAGCAGAGATTACAATTTCTGGTAAGCCACAGATTGTAGAATCCGGCCAGATGATTATTCTGCCAGTAAATAAGCCCCATGCCTTAAAGGCTATAGAGAATTTCAAAATGCTGCTAATAATGATTCGATCGTAAAAATAAAAATATTGATGAACGAATTAGCTTGGATAGATTATTTACGAAAAAAAGTAAAGCCAGCTAAGGATTTGCTGGTTGGTATTGGTGATGATTGCGCTGTAATTGGAGTTGGAAGCCAAAAGCTGCTTTTAAAAAGCGATTTATTCATTGATCGGGTTCATTTCAATAGAAGAAAGATAAGTTTTGAAGATATCGGCAAAAGAGCAGTAGCCAGAGTCTTATCTGACTTTGCTGCTTGTGGCGGAAAGCCTAAATTTATCGGTGTGTCTTTAGGTGCACCAAGAGGTTTAGATAAAAGATACTTAAGGCAGATATTAAAGGGAATTTTAAAATTATCTAAACAGTATAAGTTTTCATTAGTTGGCGGAGATACTTCTGGTTCAGATCAACTGATGCTAGATGTTTGGGGAGTAGGTAGTTGCAGTAAACCTATCCTTAGATCCGGCGCTAAGGTAGGAGATTATATCTTTATAAGCGGAAAGTTAGGTAAAAGAGCGTTTAATAAACCTTTTACCCCCAGAATAAAAGAATCCCAATACTTAGTTAAAAGCTTTAAAATAAATTCCATGATTGACATTAGCGATGGTTTTATCCTTGATTTATATCGAGTGTTAAGATTAAGCAAGAAAGGGGCTATTTTAGATAAGAAGAGTATCCCTCTTACTAATGGTGATAAAGATCTTTATCGCGGTGAGGATTATGAATTAATCTTTATTATAGATAAGGGGGAGACAAAGAGTAAGCTTTTAACTTTAAAGAAAGAATTCTATTGTGTTGGTAGAATCGTTTCCAAAGCTTTTGGTTACAAGATAAAAGATAATAATAAAATATCCAAGGTTGGGGTTAAAGGATATACTCATCTATAAGAGGCATATGTTTAGGCTAAAAAGCAATTCAGCTAATCAGACTATTAACTTTGGTAAGTTATTCTCTAAGCTTTTGAAAGGAGGAGGCGTTGTCATTTTAGAAGGGGCTTTAGGCGGAGGAAAAACCACTTTTACCAAGGGTATATTAGCTGGTTTAGGTTATAAAAGGAGAGTCTTGAGTCCTTCATTTACCTTGCTTAGACAATATGGCTTAAAGAAGGTATCAGTATATCATCTTGATCTATATCGTTTAGAATTTAGCGATATATTTGACTTAGGTATTGATGATTTTCTCTATTCAGAAGAAATAATAACTCTTATTGAATGGGGAAGCAAGATTAAGGAGAGTCTAGATAAGTACATAAAGGTAGAGTTTGCATTTTCCGGGGAGAATATACGTAATATAAAGTTTTCTACTAAAGGATACCCCAAGAAGCGATTAGAGACCATGAGAAAGACCTATAAAAAATATGCCTAAGAAAGTAAGCCCCGTTATAAGTATCAAGCCCAAAGGAAAAAAGAACGAAACTTCTAACGGGGTAAATTTTCTAGCAGTTGACGCCACTAGTGGGAACCTCTCCTTATATATAAGGTATGGGAAGAATAAGGAGATTAATATAAACCGCAGACTTAAGTTTGGAGCTTCTCAGCTTATTAGTTATATTGATAAAGCTATAAAGAAGGAAGAAATAGACTTATCCACTATTGATGTTTTTGTAATAGGTTCTGGCCCAGGTTCATTTACTGGTTTGCGGATTTCTTTTAGTGTGATTAAAGCTTTTATGATCGCTAAGGAAAAACCAGCAATTGCAATTGGCTCGTTTTACTCCTGCGCTTATCCTTTAAGGAGTAAATCTGCAAACTTAGCTGTTGTCTCTGATGCCAGGCGCAATTTAATTTATCTTAGCTGCTTTAGGGCTAAGAATGGGGATTTAATCAAAATTGGCAAGGAAAGACTAATTACCTTAGATGAACTTATAAGAATCGGTAAAGAGTATCTCTTAATTACTTATGAGTCACACTTAAGAGAGAAGATTTTAAGTCTTAATCCTAAGCTAAACTTTTATTCTAAAGATATTTATCCTAAGGCAAAATATCTTATGCCTTTGGCAGAATTGTATTATAATAGAGGTGAGTTTACAGCTCTGGATAATCTTAAGCCATTATATTTGCATCCTAAAACTTGCCAAGTGCGGGGAAAGTTATAAGTTTTAAGTAATAAGTTATAAGTTAAGAAGAATCATGCAGGACTTTAGAAGACTTGATATATACAAAAGGGCTATTGATTATTGCGTAGAGGTTTATAAATTTTCTACAAAATTACCTTCGAGTGAACAATATGGTCTTGTTTCTCAAATACGAAGAGCGGTTACTTCCATACCTTTAAATATATCTGAGGGAGCTGGTGCTAATTCCAATAAAGAATTTTGTTTATTCATAACTTATTCGTATCGTTCAGTCAATGAAGTTTTAACATGTTTAGAGTTAACCAAGAAGTTAGGTTTATCTAAAGAAGAAACTAAAGTAGAAAGTTTAGAAAAAGAAGGCGCGGAACTTAGCCGCATGATTTATGTATTTTCTAATAAACTTAAGACTTAAGACTTAAGACTTATAACTTATAACTATATTATGACTAGACCATTATGGATAGAAGTAGATTTAGGGGCTTTGAGGAATAATTTAAAGGTTGTTAAAAAATACCTTGGACCTAAGGTAAAAATAGTTGCTACTATAAAGCAATCTGCTTATGGCCATGGCCTGCTTCCAGTAGCCAGAGAATTAGGCCGGCAAGGGGTTGATTTTTTTGGGTTGGGTAGTATTGAGGAGGCGATTGCTTTAAGAGAAGATAGCTATGATGGCTCACTTCTTATCTTAAGCGCAGTCTTAGATGAATTTGTTAATCATTTTATTCGCTACAATATAACTCCAACAGTTGTTGACTTAAGCTTTGCCAGTAAGTTAGATAAAGCAGCGAAAGTCGCAGGAAAGATTGTACCAATTCATGTAAAGATTGATACTGGTATGGGCAGATTAGGCATCCATTATGATCAAGCCCATGCTTTTATAAAGAAGCTAAGCACTTTTAAGAATCTATCCTTAGAAGGTATTTATACTCATTTTCCAGTTGCTGATACAGATTCAAAATTCACTAATCGTCAAATTGGTATTTTTAATAGCTTTATTAAACAACTAGCTAAGGAGAAGATATCTTTTAAGTATTATCATTGTGCCAATAGTATTGGGATAGTAAAATATCCTAATGCTTACTTTAATATGGTTAGGCCAGGACTTATACTTTACGGAATTAAACCAACTAAAGCCTTTAGCTTAAATGTAAAACCATTACTTTCTTTGAAATCAAAGGTTATCTTTGTTAAGAAGATTAATAAAGGAATGAGCGTAAGCTATGGCCGCAATTATATTGCTAAGGGTCAGAGAAACATTGCTACTGTAGCTATAGGTTATGCTGATGGTTATCCTTGGGCTTTATCTGGTAAGAGTAAGGTAATTATTAAGGATAATCTTTTTAATCTTGCTGGCCGGGTCTGTATGGACCATATTATGGTTGATTTAGGCTCAAGAGTTGATATTAAAACCGGAGCTGAGGTAACCTTGATTGGAAAGAGTAAAACCAAAAATCTAAGCGCTGAAAGTCTAGCTAAAACTGCCGGTACTATTGCCTATGAGATTATTAGCCGCTTACCCTTGCAAATACCCCGGATATATAAAAACCCTTCAAAAGTTTAAACAATTATCTGATTAAAAAGAGGCCGGTTATCCCTACAGTTAAAAAGAATGCTGGAGCTAAGCTTACGCTCAAGAAAGGCAGGATAACTCCTGATTTTCCTAAGGCAATGCTAAAAGAGGCTAAACAATAGTAGATAAAACTAAAGATAAATCCTACTCCCAGGGAGGAGAGGGCTACCTTTCTCTTTTTGATTTCTAAGGCTATCGGCAAGATACCAATAATAACAAAGAGATGTGAGAAGGGGTCAGCTACTTTTTGATAGTAATCAATAGTTAAGTTTGTCAGAAGCTTGCTAGCCTTTACCTTCTTTAATCTGGATATCTTTTTTCTTAAATGGCTTAGAGAGGAGTATTGAGAGAAAATACTTCTTTTTAAGAGTAACTCCCGAGGTTTTTCCTTGAGGCTGATTTTCTTGGTTAGCGAAGAGGTAGGAATATCAGATATGTTTCCATCGGCGTCAAGGCTATACTCGATAAGATCTTTGGCTATCCAGAAGCCATACTCATAGACTATTTCTTTACAGACTATTTTTTTCTCAAGGTTTCCGTCTGAGCCCTCTTTAAAGATTATAACATTCTCTAAAATACCTTTTTTAGGCAAAAACCTCTGAACAAAAAATATTCTGTCCCCAGAGGTAAAAGCAAGATTTCGTTCTTCATGGGAGGTAGTTATACTCTTTTTTATGAATTGTGTTTTTATATCATCAACTTTCTTCTGCGATGTCATAAGAGTCTTTTCTTGTATAAAGAATGTTGTTACTGAGAGAAATAAAGCAAAGAATATGACTGGAAAGGCAATTCGTAAGATGCTTAGTCCTGAGGATCTAATACTTACAATTTCATTATTCTTATTCAGTTCGCCGAATGTATAGAGCGTACTTATAAGCAGGGCCAAAGGGCTTACCCTTAAGAATATCAATGGCAGAGAAGCAGCATAGTATTGAGCCAGAATTAGCAAAGAGGTTTTTGCTTTTAGGATATCAGAGAGGTTAGTGAATATATCAGCAACAAGGTATAGCCCGATAAACACTAAGAGGATAAATAAATACCCTAAGCTTACGTTTTTTAATATGTATCTATCTAGAATACGCATGTTTAAAGATAAGGTATCCTCCTAGGGAGATAACTACTATATTTGGTAGCCACATGCCTAGGAAAGGAGCGATGTGGCGATATTCAAGCAGGGCTTCTCCGAGGATAAATAGTAAGTAATAGACTCCAGCAGCTAAAAAAGCAATACCGAAATTTATCGATTTTTCGCGGTGCTTTACTGCTAAAGAGATACCAAAACCAAGGATAATAAAAGCAAGGCATGAGAAGGAAAAGCTAATTCTCTTATGGAATTCGCCTTTTAATTCCGGGGCGTTGATTAGAGTAATCTTTTTTCGAAGCTCAGACAGCCTCATGTCAGAAGCTTTTTTACTTACCTTTACCTTTTCACGTTTTTGAATAGGTATATCCATGAAGAATATCTTAAAATTAAGACGATAGAGCTCCATCTTCTTCTTGGAGATGGTCTCATCTCTAAAACCATTTTCTAACTTTATCTTTAGTATGTTATCTTCAACGATAAATTCACCTTCCTTAGCAAAGGTTACCTTAGTGGTCTTCTGTTTATCATCGATCTCATAGATAAAGATATTCTTTAACTTATTGCCATCTTTATCAGCTACATAAAGAATGTAATTTTCAAAGTGTTCTAGGAATACTCCCGGTTCAATAAGAGCTGAGACATTCTTAGAGTAGATATTTTTTATTTCACTTCTGTAGCGATAGTGAAAATCAGGAATTACTCGGTCATTAAGAATAAAGAGAAATAGTGAGAAGATAAAACCTAAGATTAGGAAGATATTTAAAATTTTGAACAGAGAGATTCCGGCTACCCTAATAGCGACAATTTCATTATCAGCGATTAACCTGCCCATAACTAATAAGACGCCCATTAAGAAGGCCAGAGGAATAGTAAAACCTAGGAGGTAAGGAACAAAGAAAAAGAGTATCTTTAAGGCGTCAATAATGTTTACGCCCTTTCTCACAACCATGTCAGATATTTTCATTAGATTACCCATGAGCATTACCATACTCAGAATAAGGAACGAAAATATAAATACTGACAGAAAGTCTTTGATGATGTAATTTCTTAAAATTTTCATCTTTTGATTACAATGGTTTATTCTACTTTTATTACTTTGTGTTGTCAACAAACCGCCTGTTTCTAAGTTGTTACTTGCGATGGATCCAATATTGCCCTTCGGGCATCTTTGCTTCGCAAAGATTGGATATATCTTTTTATTATAGTGGTTTTTGTTACGTTTTTGATAGAGTTACTATTGTGATGTTTCCTGCTCCTTTTTCTTTCAAAGCCTTAGAGCAAGCACTGGCTGTTGAACCAGTAGTAAAGATATCATCTACCAGAATAATGTTCTTAACGCTTAAGTTTTCTTTTACCATAAATACCCCCTCGACATTCTTTTCCCTTTTTTGCTTGGGGAGTTTAGTTTGGGAAGGCCGGATATTTGTATTGCCTATTATATCATCCCTAAAAGGGATTTTAAAATGATTTGATAATAATTTTGCAAGAAGTCCGGCCTGGTTATAACCTCTTATCTTCAGCTTATCTTTGTGTAGGGGAACAGGGGTAATAAGCTGATATCTATTGGGATTAAAGCCTATTCTCCCTAGGTGTTTTACTATCAGAGAGGAGAGAAAGTCAGCAAGGTAGTCGCAATTCTTATATTTAAAGAGGTGTATTAAGCTCATCATAGGCTCTTTATAGGCAGTAGTACTAATAAGTCTTTGATAGGGGTAGACCTTTTTTGAACACTCTTGGCAAAAGATTGAGGAGTTAATGCTTAAAAGCCTTAGACAATAACGACAGCGCGAGGAGGAAAGAAAGACTATCTTTCCTTCACACTCCTCGCAAAGATAGCCTTGAGAGATTTTTTTCTCACAACAGAGGCAGAGACAAGGAAAAAGAAGATCTTTGATTACGCTTAGATAACTACTAAACATAGAGGGTATTGTAAAACTTATTTTTTTCATTGTAAACCCTTATTATTGGAGTATTAAATTCTCCTAAGAAAGAGAAAATATATTCTTTTTTACAAAACCCTACCTTGACACCTTTTAAGGAAGGGTTAAAATACTCTTAGATAAGTAGTTAAGGAACAAAAATCCAGGATAGCTAGAGATAATGGTAATTTTTGCTCTAATCCTCAGTATATTATATTGGCTTGTTTGGGCCGGGGTAGAGACTTTTGTTTTTAAAGAGACCAGCTTTATTCAAGCTGTTCTTAATCCTACGGCTTATACCCTTTGGTCTTACCTGCCAGCAGTTTTTTTTCTGGTAGGTGTTGCTATCTACTTTCAGCTTGTTAGCCGCAGACAAAGAAAGTGTGAAGAGGAATTAAGTAAGAGCTATGATTTAATTCCTTCCCTTTTAGATAAAATAGGGTCATTAGCAATAGCCTTTGACTGTACAGGGAAAATTGTGCGTTTTAACCATACTTGTGAACGAATAACTGGTTACACCTTTGATGAGGTTAGAGATAAGTATTTTTGGCGGGTGTTTTTAGAAGGGGACGATCTTAATACTGCCAAAGATGATTTAGCTAGTTTAAAACGCGGCGAATTCCCTCAGGATTGTGAGGATCGCTGGAAATGCAAGAATGGCAGTAAGAGGTTAATAAAGTGGTCTAATACCGTTGTCTCTGATAAGAAGGGTTCAGCTAAATATGTTATTAGTGTTGGTGTGGATATCACTGCCCACCAGCAGGCTGAGGAGGTATTAAAAAAGACCGAGGAAGGGTATAAGAGTATAATTGACAATATTAACATTGGAGTATCCCTGGTATCGCCAAGCCGAGAAGCTCTCTATACCAATAGACAGATGAAGAGGTGGTTTTCAGGTCAAGATTTTTTCGAGGGTTCGGTTTGTCATAATATCCTCAGCAGTTCCTCTAAGGATTCTTGCTTGGTTTGTCCAACTTGTAAAGCTCTAAGTAGTAAGGAGACCCAGGAAGGTTTAGTAAAAATATCCTTTAAGGGTATACCGGCAGTCTATAAGGTAGTTTCATTTCCGGTAGAGAATAAAGAAGGTAAAGTTATAGCTGCGATAGAAACCTTTGAAGATTTTAGCAGGGTTGATAAGCAAGAGCAGGAGATTCGCCATAATTACCTTGCTCAAGCAGCAATAAATTCTCTCTTGCGTTTCTCTCTGGAAAATATCTCTTTAGATGGATTCCTAAAATGTGCTCTTAATATTATTCTCTCCTCGCCATTATTTTCTTCCCCAGGTATGGGTGCGATATTTCTTGTCGGTTCAGAACCTCAGGTATTATCAATGAAGGTCCAAAACCGGCTTCCTGAAATCTTACAGAAGGAGTATCGACGAATTCCTTTTGGCAAAGGTATTTGTGGTCGGGCAGCATCTTTAAGCGATTTTCAATTTGATGATGGTCTTAAGGAAGACCCGACTGCTAAACGCAAAGGCATAGAACCCCAAGCTCATTATTGTAGTCCTATTGTATATGCCGGTAATATCGTCGGGGTAATAGATGTATGTATGAAGCGAGGACACAAACAAGGCAGAAGAGAAGAGGAGTTTTTAAATACGATTGCAACTACTTTGGCTGGAGTCATCCAGCGTAAATGGGATGAGCAGCATTTAAGCCAGGTAAATGAATGTCTGTTAAATTTAGGGGCCCACTCCATAGAGAACATTCAACATTTAGTTGCTCTCTGCGGCAGCATTCTAGGGTCAAATTCAGCTTTTTATCATCGGATTAGCCCGGGAAAGGATACTTATCATTCCATAGGTCGGTATAATCCGCCTCCAGGATATGTAGCTGAGGGAAAGTATCCGGATAGTATATGTGCTGAGGTCATAAAAGAGAAGAAAGACGATTTTTTAATTGTATATAATTTGCCACGTTCTTCTTTTGTGGCCAAAGATTCCTTTTGCTCACTCTATCAATTTCGTACTTTTATTGGTAAAGCAGTTAAATGTCGTGGCCGGTATGCCGGTGTCTTATGTGGAGTTTATAAAAGTGAACCTGTACTCGGTAGCGAGGATGAGAAGTTTTTAGGAATTATCGCTTCAACTATAGGAGTAGAGGAAGAACGAATAAAAGCTAATGAGGAGTTAAGTCAGGCAACGGCTAAGCTAAAGGAAGCCCAATATGGCTTGGTTCAGTCTGAAAAACTTGCAGCTTTAGGAAGATTCTCCTCAGGGGTTGCTCATGAGGTAAAGAATCCTTTAGGAATTATTCTCGGAGGTACTGAATACTTAGAGCGAAAGCTACAAACCGACGATAAAGATGTTAAGGTTGCCCTAAAGAAAATAAAAGAATCTACCCTGCGAGCTGATACCATTGTTCGTAACTTAGTAAAGTTTGCTATGCCTTCGGAAATTAGAACCGAAAAGGTAACTCCCCAAGAGTTAATCAACGATACCATTTCCTTGCTTAAATATAGAAGCTCTTTAGTTAATATAGAGATTACTACTGAATTTGCCAAAGAAGATATCCATATTGATATAGATAAGAACCAGATGCAACAGGTCTTATTTAATATATTTGTGAATGCTATTGACGCTATGCCTGAAGGAGGGGACCTAAAGGCCAAAACTTTCAAGGCCTCTGGAGAAGGATTTTCCCGTGGCGGAGAGGTTTGTGTAATTGAGGTAGCTGATAGTGGAGAGGGCATAACTAAGGAAAACCTTCCCAAGCTCTTTGAGCCATTTTTTACCACTAAGAGAGATAAAAAAGGCACTGGCTTAGGGCTGGCAATGTCTAAGACAATCGTTGAGAATAACCATGGCTCTTTGCTTGTTGATAGCGAGCTTGGTAAAGGTACTACTCTTAAGGTAGTTTTACCTCTTTTTAAGGCTTAGAACCCTTCCCTTGACATCTTTGCAGCCGGTATGGTATTATCAAAAAGAAAGGAGGAGAAAGGAAAAAATGAAGAAGAGAAAAGTATTGATTATTGATGATGAAGAGGATTTGACCTTTTTCGTAAAGGCTAATTTGGAATTAATCGGAAATTATGAGGTTATTATAGCCACCAGCGGTAAAGAGGGGGTAGCTATTGCTGCCTCTTCCGATATAGACATTATCCTCCTGGATATTGTGATGCTTAAGATGGATGGTTTTGAGGTTTTGGATAAGATAAAGAAGGCCAAAGGAACCTTATCTATCCCGGTGATAATGCTTACCGCTAAGGGCGATATAGACTCAAAGATAAAAGCTGCTGGCTTATACGATGAGGATTATATTGTTAAACCAGTCCAAATAGAAATTTTAAAAGCTAAGATAGAAGAAGCCTTAAATAGAAGAGGCTTAGAATAGTCGTTAGTATTTAGTATATAGTATTTAGTATTTAGTATATAGTATGTAGTATAATAGTTTCCCAAATTACCTATATACT
>CAZHVO010000014.1:1251-22731 GCA_964536195.1 uncultured Planctomycetia bacterium | reverse complement strand
TTTTAAATTTGTGCCAATAGCTTGCCAAAAAGGAACTATCGTCGACTACCAGGAAGCGGCTCTAGGGATATTTGAGGCAATAAAAAGCTTAAAGAATTCGAAAGATATTCTTTTGGTTGCATCAACTGACCTTACCCACTACGAACCCGACCAAGTAGCCAGAAAAAAGGATCGCCGGGCAATAGAGGCAATTATTGATTTAGATGAAGAAGAGTTAGTTAAACGGGTCCGCAAAGAAGATATAACCCTCTGCGGAGAGGCGCCATTAGCGATATTTATCTCTTGCCTTAAGAAGCTGGGTGCCAGAAAATCTCAAGTAGCACTATATCAGACCAGCGGCGATGTTACTGGGGACAAAAGCTTAGTAGTAGGCTATGTTGGTATAATTATTCAATGAAAGGATGAAGGAAAAAGGTAAAAGGTAAAAGTAAAAAAATATCTATTTTATCCTTCCCCCTTCAACCTTTATTCTTATTAATTAGGAGGTAGACTATGAGCCAAGATTCAAAGAAAAAAGTAGATCAAGACTGGAAAGACCAAGCAAATAAGGAAAAGGAGGCAGCCCAAAGCAAGAACCAAGACTACCATCAACCCACTTTCACTATCTTTGTCTCATCCTTGGGTATGCAGGCTATGATTGCCATGGGCAAGCTTGACAATCCGATGACAAAGAAAAAAGAAAAGAACTATGATCAGGCCCGTTTTTTAATCGATACTCTGGGAGTAATCCAAGAAAAAACAAAGGGTAATCTTAACCAGAAAGAGGATACAGCTCTCCAAGAGTATCTCTTTAACTTACGGATGATGTACGTAGACGAGAAAAAGGATGATTAATAAAAAACTTTTGAAAATTATTGCTTGCCCGAAATGCAAGAAAGATGTAATCTTAGATAAAGGAAAAATAGTCTGCACCGGCTGCGGCCGGCGATATCCGATAAAAAACAGCATACCTATAATGATGGTAGAGGAGGCGGAATTAAATGGAAAAGTTGAGTAAAATTCTAGTTATTCATGGACCGAATTTACACCTTTTGGGAAAAAGAGAACCTGAAATCTACGGAAATTTTACCTTGGGGCAAATTGATCAAGAATTAAAGCTTCGGGGTTCGCAAGAAAAGATAGCAATTGAAACCATCCAGTCTAATTCTGAAGGAGAAATAGTGGATAAAATCACTAATACTACCTATGATCTTTTAATTATAAACCCTGCTGCCTACACTCATACCTCTGTGGCTATACGCGATGCCCTCTTAGGAATAAATCGGCCTACCATAGAGGTACATCTTTCCAATATCTACAAGCGTGAGGAATTTCGCAAAAAATCTCTAATCAGCGACGTAGTATTGGGAATTGTTGCTGGTTTTGGTAAAGAGAGTTATTTTCTAGCCTTTGATGCAGCGATTTCCTTCCTTAAGGATAAATCTTTGGAAACAAAATGAAAACAAGAATTCGTAATTGCACAAAAAAGCTTAAAAAGCTTAATCTCGATGCTATCCTGATTGCTGACCCAATCAATATTGCCTACCTTACTAAGTTTTCGGCCGTTGGCAGCTATTTACTCCTGACTCAGGACGGAAGACTAATCTACTTCACCAACTTCTTGTATAAGGAGGCTGCAGAAAAAATCAATGACTGGGAATTGGTTATAAGTAGCAATAAACATAATATCTTTAATCTTACCGCTGAAAGAATTAAGAAATTAAACTTGAGCACTCTTGGCTTTGAAGCTAAGCAACTCCCTCTCTTAGAGTATAAAACCCTAAACAGCCACTTATCAGCAGCAGCAATTGACTTTATTGAAACTAAGGATTTAGTTGAAGAAGTGAGAATGATTAAGGATAAACAGGAAATCATCCAGATAAAGAAGTCAATTCAAGTAAGTAAAGAGGCTTTTGAGTTTGCCAAAGAGATCTTTGATCCCGCGATGAGCGAAAAAGACCTAAGCATTGAAATCGAAAGGTTCCTGAGCCTTAAGGGTGATAGGGAGATAGCTTTCCCCAGTATAGTTGCTTCTGGCAAAAATACGGTTTTTCCTCATCATCAGTCCAGTGATAAAAAGTTAAGTAACGAAATTCTCCTAATTGACTTAGGCTCAAAATATTATGGATATTGCGCTGACTTGACAAGGGTGTTTTTCTGGAGTAAAATACCTCTTCTTTTACGGAAAATATATGACACTGTAAGGAAAGCTGGGGACGAAAGTATAAAGAAAATACGAGATGGTGTCAAGGCTTCTCAGGTTGATGCAGTAGCTCGTAAGATCATTGATAAAAAAGGCTGGGGTAAGTATTTTGGTCATGGTTTAGGCCATGGAGTCGGCCTTTGTGTTCACGAACCTCCGATGATCGGACCAAACTGTGACCAAGTCTTAAAAGAAGGAATGGTCGTAACCATAGAGCCAGCCATATACTTTAAGAATAAATTCGGGGTACGTTTAGAAGAGATGGTTCTGGTAAAAAAAAGTAAAGGAGAAGTATTAAGTGGGAATTTCCATCGGTGAGTTAAAACCCTCTATGACCATAGTTTACAATGGTGAACTATATAGCATCCTTGACTACCAACATGTAAAGGTAGGAAGAGGTTCAGCTTCTTGTCGGGTTAAGATCAAAAATCTAAAAACTGGCCAAAATCGTGATTGCACCCTACGAGATTCGGATAACGTTCAAATAGCTTTTGTCGAAAAGAGAAAGTTGCAATACCTCTATGCTTCGGATATTCATTATCACTTTTTGGATTTAGAAACCTACGAGGGTTTGGTTCTAGACCAATCTCAGATAAACGACAAAATAGATTGGCTCAAGGATAATTTAGAATTAACTGGTCTTTATCATGAGAGTAAGTTAATCGATTTAGAGATACCACTATCTTTAGAATTAAAGGTAATTGAAACTACGCCCGGACATCGGGGCAATACTGTAAAAGCGGGGACCAAAGCAGCTAAGCTTGAAACCGGCTTAGTTATTAATGTCCCTCTTTTTGTCAATAACGGAGATATCCTAAAGGTTGATACCCGAACTAGATCATATTTGGGAAGAAAATAATTTAGGAGGGTTTTCATGGAGATAAAAAAGCTAAAAGAGTTCATTAAATTCATGGAGGATAATAACCTCAATGAGCTGGAAATCGAAGAAGGCGGAAAGCGAATTCGTTTAAAGAAAAATTCTTCTGGTCAGCCAGTGGTTATCTCTCAAGCGCCCTCTCAAGCCCAAACTCCAGCGGCAGCGGAGAATGAACCAAGTAAGTCAAACATCCTAGAGATAAAATCACCGATGGTCGGAACTTTCTACTCAGCGCCTTCGCCGGGAGCAAAAGCTTACGTTAAAGTAGGTACAACTGTAAAGCCTGGCGATATAGTCTGTATCGTTGAGGCTATGAAGCTGATGAATGAAATCAAAGCTGAAGTCGGTGGCAAAGTTGTTCAAATTTTAGTTAAAAATGGCGATTCGATAGAATTTGGCCAAACCCTCTTTGCTATTGAACCAGCTTAAAACTTTAAACTTAAAGCTTAAAACTATACCATTATGTTTTCCAAGATTTTAATTGCCAATCGTGGAGAAATAGCTATCCGGATAATCCGGGCCTGCAAGGATTTAGGCCTTAAAACCGTAGCAGTTTACTCTGAAGCTGATAAAAATTCTTTGCATGTAGAATTTGCTGACGAGGCTATCTGCATCGGGAGGTCTTCTTCAGCTGATAGCTACCTTAATATATCTCGCTTAATTAGCGCAGCTGAAATTACTGATTGCGATGCTATCCATCCTGGCTATGGCTTTTTAGCTGAAAATCCTGACTTCGCTGAAGTCTGTGAATCCTGTGGTATAAAGTTTATTGGTCCCAGTGCTGAGAATATCCGCCTTATGGGCGATAAAGTCCAGGCAAAAATGTGTATGCGTAAGGCAAACATTCCCTTAATTCCGGGAAGTGAAGGGGGAATTAAGAATAAAGAGGAAGCTTTAGAGCTAGCTAAGAAGATGGGCTACCCTTTAATCCTGAAAGCTAAAGCTGGTGGAGGCGGAAAAGGGATGCGCATTTGTCATAGCGACGTCAGGCTAGTCGGTGCCTTAATGACCGCTCAATCGGAAGCTGAAGCTGCTTTTGGTAACTCAGAAATTTACATGGAAAAATTTCTTGAGAACCCCCGACACATCGAAGTTCAGATTGTTGCTGATAATTACGGTAATGCGATATACCTGGGAGAAAGAGATTGCAGTATTCAAAGAAGACATCAAAAAGTTATTGAAGAAACTCCCTCCCCAGCTGTAGACAGTCGTCTAAGGAAAAAATTGGGTGAGTTATGTCTCCGGGGAATAAAAGCTATAAATTATCAGAACATTGGCACAATAGAATTTTTGCTTGATGGGCAGGGTAACTTTTACTTTATGGAGATGAATACAAGGATACAGGTAGAACATCCGATAACCGAAGAAGTAACCGGCATAGATCTAGTCAGATTACAAATAGTTCTTGCCGCCGGTGAAAAGTTAAAAATAAAACAGGATGATATTCAAATAAATGGCTCAGCAATTGAGTGTCGAATCAATGCTGAAGATCCTGATAAAGGCTTCATACCTTCTCCAGGAGTAATAAGCTTTTGCTACACCCCCGGTGGCAAAGACGTTCGAGTTGACACCCATATATACTCAGGGTATCATATCCCACCCTTTTACGATTCCCTTATTGCTAAGGTAATAACTAAAGGCAAAAACCGTACTGAAGCCTTAAGGAAGATGGATAGAGCTTTAGGGGAATTTTTGGTTGAACCGATAAAAACAACCGTTGGCTTTTGTAGAGAAGTAATTAATAATCCTGACTTTAAGAAAGGGAAATACAATACCGGATTCCTAGAGAAGTTTTTAGAAATTCAAAACGAATAAAAAGGAGGTCGTAGTGGGTTTTTTAACAGTATTAATCTATATTATCCTATCACTTATTGCTGGCTTAACCCTAATCGGTTTATCTTTAGAGATAATTACTGTAGATGCAGTTACTGCCTATCTAGCCAAGATTCCAGCAGATTTTCCCCTAAAATGGATTATAGCCATAGTTGGCTTGCTCCTTATACTTCTTTGCTTACGCTATATACAAGCATCTTTCCAGCGTTTAAAAAGAGATAAGTCCGTAACCTTTGAATCTGACCAAGGAAAAGTAAGTATAACCTTAGTTGCTATTGAAGATATGCTGAAAAAAATGCTGGAAGCCAAGACTGAAGTCTCAAGGATAAGACCCAAGGTCCTCTTAAGAAAGAAAGGCATCGAAGTAATTGCCCGCGGTGTATTGACTACTGAGGTAAATTTAGTTGAATTTACCAAGGAAATACAAGAACAGGTCAAAGAAAAAGTACATACTCTCTTAGGAGAAGATAAACCGGTTCAAGTTAACTTGGAAATAAGAAAAATCGCCTTAAGCAAACAAGACTTAATGGCCGAGGACAAAGAACCTGAAATACCTTTTAGAAATTACGAATAAACTAAAGATATAACAAACTGCAGGAGGTAAGAAATGTATACAATCTCCGCCGCAGGCGGAGCGTCCGAAGGACAAATTGTATCCATCATTGTCAATGAAAAATAATTTTAGTTTCTGCAAAAAAGTTATAGTATTCAAACAAAAGAAAACTACAGGAGGCAAGCGATGAAAATTGGTATTCTTACTGGTGGAGGAGATTGTCCGGGTTTAAATCCGGTTATCCGAGCAATAGTTAGAAAAGCCATATTTGATGGTCAAGAAGTTATAGGACTGCGCTACGGATGGAAGGGCCTAATAGAAAAGGATACCGTCCCCTTAAACATACGTTCAGTATCAGGAATCCTTCATAAAGGTGGAACTATTCTAGGTACATCTCGTACTAATCCTTACAAAAATGAAGGTGATTCTAAAAAAGCTATAGCCAATTTTAAAAAACTCGGCTTAGATGCTTTAATTGTTGTCGGGGGAGAAGATACCTTAGGCGCAGCAACAAAGCTCTTCAAGGAAGGCTTAAATATTGTCGGGGTTCCTAAAACAATAGACAATGACCTAAGCGCAACTGATTTTACATTTGGTTTTGACACCGCGGTAAATATTGTGACTGAATGCCTTGATCGATTACATACTACTGCTGAATCTCATAACCGAATTATGGTAGTTGAAGTTATGGGTCGCCATGCTGGCTGGATTGCTACATATTCGGGGATAGCCGGAGGAGCTGACTATATACTTATCCCTGAGATTCCGATTGATATTGAGGAAGTATGCCAATCAATAAAAAAGCGCCACGAGAGAGGTAAAGACTTTAGTATTGTTGTAGTGGCTGAAGGTGCTTTTTTCAAAAATGAAAATGTAGCTCTTCAAGAAAAAAAGCTAGATGCTTTTGGCCATGTAAGATTAGGCGGGATAGGTCATACTCTTGGTGAGATGATTGAAAGAAAAACCGGGTATGAGACAAGGGTAACCGTCCTAGGACATATTCAAAGAGGTGGCTCACCATCAGCTTTTGACCGAGTCCTAGGGACAAGATTCGGAGTAAAAGCCTATGAGCTAATAAAAGAGGCCAAATTTGGAAGGATGGCTAGCTTAAGAGGGAATCGAATTATCGATGTTCCTTTAGAAGAAGCAGTCGCGGAATTAAAAACTCTTGATATGAAT
This sequence comes from uncultured Planctomycetia bacterium, assembly GCA_964536195.1. Classification (GTDB taxonomy): domain Bacteria; phylum Omnitrophota; class Gorgyraeia; order Duberdicusellales; family 4484-171; genus Susulua. Next base: position 16,107 of record CAZHVO010000014.1, on the reverse strand, counting down.
CTCTATGATATTGCAAAAATATTCTTTGGCTAAGGAGAAGTTTATCTTATGGAAAAAAATATAAAAATAGCTTTCGAGCAACATAGACAAGCCTTAAGGCTTCTTGAGGAACAAAGTTCAACCATTGCTAAGATTGCTTGCTTGTTTAATGAAAGTTTGGAAGCTGGAGGCAAGATTATTTTTATTGGTAATGGCGGTAGTGCTGCCGATGCCCAACACTTAGCAGCAGAGCTAGTCGGTCGATTCAAAAAGAACCGTAAGGCCTTAGCTGCTATTGCCCTTACTACTGATACTTCTATTCTCACAGCAGTAGGTAATGACTTTGGTTTCGATGAAGTATTCTCTCGACAGATTGAGGCCTTAGCTAAGAAGGAAGATCTTTTAGTTGGAATGTCTACATCAGGGAAGTCGAAAAATGTCATAAAGGCTATTGGGAAAGCTAAAGCTATCGGATTAAAAATCGTTGGGTTCTTAGGCAAAGATGGCGGAGATATAAAGAACCTCGTTGATATTGATTTGACTATTTCTCTGAATAATACCCAAAACATACAAGAAATGCATATATTAGCTGGTCATACTATCTGCGAAATAGTTGAGGATCACTTCACCGAATAATCTAGGCGACAAGTAAAACTCACTGATTACGATGGGTAAAATCAAGAGCCTCAAAGATTTAGAAACAATCATCTCTCGGCTAAAGCGTAAAGGCAAAAAAATAGTCTTTACTAATGGATGTTTTGATATCCTTCACTTAGGGCACTTAAAGATTATAAACCAAGCTAAGAAAAAAGGGGATGTGCTAATCATCGGGCTAAACTCTGACTCCTCGATAAGAAAGATAAAAGGCTCAAAGCGTCCTATTCTCACTCAAAGTTCTCGGGCAAAGCTTCTGGCAAATATGATTGGAGTAGATTATGTAGTCATATTTAACGAAGCCACTCCTTACAATTTAATTAAAAGAATCAAACCCGATTGTTTAGTCAAGGGGGGCGATTGGAAAAAAGATAAAATCGTAGGGAAAAGTTTAGTTAAAAAAATTTATCGCGTAAAACTCTGTCCTGGACATTCTACTACCGGCATAATCAATAAAATAAAGAAAAGTGGTTGATAAAGGAGTATTACGGGTTATTGATGCTAACTTTAACCGTTGCAAGGAGGGCTTGCGAGTTGTTGAAGATATATTCCGCTTTATCTTAAAAGAGGATAGTTTAAGAAAAATCTCGCGTAGATTGCGCCATTGTCTAGACAAGATAGCCCAAGAGGAAATCCTCAAACAAGCGATCTTAAGCCGCAACTCCACAAAAGACCTCGGCAAGAAGTGTGACGCCCTTGAGATAAAACGCAAAGACGTAAATAACCTTCTTTATATTAACCTTCAAAGAGTCAAAGAGTCCCTGCGAGTGCTTGAGGAGTTCTTTAAGCTAATTATCCCCCAGGGTGTTGCCAGAATTAAAAAAATACGGTATGAAATCTATGAACTGGAAAAGAAAATCCTCAAAAAATGGCCTCCTTTACGTAATCCTCGACAAAGAAGTAATTGATAAAGCTGGGGTCAATATCTTCTCTCTGGCTGATAAATTAGCTCATTTCGGGGTTGATATCTTCCAGCTTCGAGCGAAAGGAATCTCTGATAAGGAGTACTTACCCCTAGCCCTAAGACTTTCAAAGATTATTCGAAGAAGAAAAAAATTATTTATTGTGAATGATCGAGCCGACATTGCGCTTCTTTCAAAAGCTTCCGGGCTCCATTTAGGAGAAAGTGATATCTCACCTAAACAGGCTAGGAAGATCGTAGGGAAAAAGGCAATTATCGGCAAAACCATTCACTCTCTAAAAGAATTAAAGAAACTTAATGATCAGGAAGGCCGGGGAAAAAGCAAGGTAGATTATACCAGTTTCGGCCCAGTATTTAAGACAGAGACAAAACCTCACCTAAGACCATTACCTTTTAAAAAATTAAGAGCCCTAATCAGTAAAAACAAAAAACTAATGTTTGCTATCGGCGGAATAAATCAGTATAATATAGAATCTTTGCTAGAAACCGGCATAAAAAATGTTGCACTCTGCCGGGGAATCATCCTGGCAAAAAATCTAAAAACAAGCGTTAAAGAGTATAAAAAATGTTTAAAGAAAGCTTCCTAAAAACTCTGGCCAAGAAAGAAGCTGTTTCCCTAGCTTTCCTCAAAAAACAATTGAGCCAGGGAAGAATAGTTATTCCTTTAAATAAAAAGCGAAAGATATCTAATCCCTGCGCTGTTGGTGAAGGCTTAAAAGTAAAGATTAACACCAACATTGGGCTATCTACCACGGTCCTTAGCGTCCAAAATGAAATAAAGAAGATGGAATGCGCGATTAAATACGGAAGTGATACTATTATGGATTTAAGTGTCAGCGATAATTTATTGACTTTAAGAAAACAGCTTCTTAAAAAGTCATCAATTCCTCTTGGCACAGTTCCAATGTATGAGATAGCGCAAGTAGCGAAAAGAAGACGGGGAAGAATTGAAGATATCAACTTTGATGACATTTGGGACGTATTAAGGAGGCAGGCTGAGGAGGGAGTAGACTTTTTTACCATCCATGCCGGGATTTTAAGAAAAAATATTGGCATGTTAAAGCGCAGGAAGCGCGTTGGTGGGGTTGTCAGCAGAGGCGGAGCCTTACTCGTTTACTGGATGTCGATTAATAAGCAAGAGAATCCTTTTTACAAAAATTTTGATAAGATTTTACAATTAGCAAAGGCCTATAATATTACCTTAAGCCTTGGTGATGCTCTCAGACCCGGTGCAATATCTGACTCAACTGATGCTTTACAAATCTCAGAGCTGCGAACCTTAGGCCAACTAGCTAAACGCTGTCGGGAAAAAGGAGTACAGGTAATGATCGAGGGACCTGGTCATATTCGTTTAGATGAAATTGCTATGAATATGATGCTTGAGAAAAAAATTTGTTCAAGGAGTCCCTTCTATGTCTTAGGACCTTTACCAACCGACATTGCTGCCGGTTATGACCATATCACTTCAGCCATTGGCGGAGCAATTGCTGCTTTACATGGAGCAGACTTCTTATGCGTAGTTACTCCAGCCGAACATCTGCGCCACCCAACAATTGATGATATACGAAACGGAGTCATTGCTTCAAAGATTGCTGCCCATTCCGTTGACCTCTTGCGGTTTAAGGATGAGTGGGAAAAAGATCGTAAGCTATCACTTTACCGGGCTAGAAGAAAGTGGGATAAAATCATGCCCTTGGTAATTGATAAAGACAAAGCTAAAGAATACCGAAAGAAATCAAAGCCTTCGGAAGATATCTGTGCAATGTGCGGCAATTTCTGTTCTTTAAAGATAATCGAGGAGTGTAACCTCCTGAAATAATTTTCGAGATATTAAGACGGTAATTGTGCGGGCGTGGTTCAATGGTAGAATATGACCTTCCCAAGGTCGAGACGGCGGTTCGATTCCGCTCGCCCGCTCCAATGCTAATTGATAAAGTTGTTAGATAGACTCGATATTATTTATTAGTTCTTTTATATTGAATTATTTTTGATTTCGGGTAATATATAGCTTCCAGAAGTTATTTAGAGAGTTCTGATAATATTTTTTAGTTAATCCTTGGTAATGCTTAAACTAACGTTTTTATCCCTAATAATATTTTTTCTTGCCTGTGCTCCGTCTAGAATGCCTAGAGAAAAATCCTACCTTCCGCCATCTAAGCGTAGTGGAATTTACTACTCAGTAAAGCAGGGCGATTCTCTCTGGAAAATCTCAAAACAATATAATGTTAGTGTCGAGAGAATAATGCGAGAAAATAACATATCTTCTCCTTACAATTTAGGAGTAGGACAAAGAATATTTATACCCCGCTACCAATCAACAGCCGGCAAAGACCTTCTCTGGCCGATAAAAGGAAATATCGTTAATTATTTTAATGAAAGTGTCGACAGCTCTCTAAACAGAGGGGTGGATATTCAAGCAACCTCCGCTAATCGAGAGGTTAAAGCTTCGGCTCAAGGAAAAGTAGCATTCTCTAACCTCCTTAAAGGCTGGGGTAAGACTATTATAGTAAAACATGACTCAAGCCTATACACTGTCTATGCAAATCTCGACGAAGCATCAGCTAAAGAAGGAGGCACTGTTAGAGGAGGTGAAGCTATCGGTACGGTGGCATCAGGAAAAGATGGAGGTTATGTACTTCACTTTGAAGTGCGAAAAAGGAATATTCCCCAAGACCCTTTAAAATACCTTAATTAAAATGAGCAACGAACCTTGGATGATTAAACTTTCGGCCTTAGACAAAAGAGTAAAAGCTTTTACTCTAGGCTATCGTCAAAATATCGCTCTCCTCGGAGGAGATAAGGAAGAAATATCTTATCTTTTAAGTAATTACCTTCAGCGAAATAAATCTGATGAAATTACCTATCTTTATGCTAGCTCGGCTTATGCCGGAAAAAAAGAATTTTTCAAAGCCATAGCTTTCTCTTTACTTAACGACTACACCCGCAAAAGCGAAAGCCTTGACAACCTGATAAACTACGCCAGCCCGGTTCTTGTTTCAACTACAAATTTCATTAAGAATTGTCTCAAAAAAGAAAACCTCAGCTTCCTAGACGTTCTTGAGACTATAAATAAATTTATTAACGAAAGTAACCACAATTGTGTGTTGATTATTGAGGAATTCCTAAATCTTGCTGAAATGTTTAAAGATTTTTATCAAGATTTTTCGAAATTCATTATAATTCAAAGAAATTGCATGATTATCTTAACCACTTCAAACTCCCGGGATGCCGAAAAAGTACTTTCCGGAGAGCTAAATCTACTTTTTGGTAATTTTGAAAAGGTCTTCTTGAGCGAAAATGCCTCTTTAGCTAATTACTTTTACTTTAAAAGCTTACTAGAACCTCTATCACCGTCACCATTATATCTATCCTTTTTTGTAAATATGCTTGGTACCAATATTGTTTACTATGATTTATTGGCACCGATCATAAAGGAAAACTACCAAAGTCAAGATGAGGCAGCTTCAGTGGTAACAGTAGTTGAGAAAGCCCTTTACTTAAGAGAGACTTACTTCTTCCAAAAATTTATTAAAAAAGTCGACTTAATTAAATTCTATTTTAAAGATTCGATCCTAACCTTGAAGCTGTTGTTTGCCCTAAGTCAAGGATACTTACGAAAGGTAGAGTTAGTTTCTTTAGGTATCTATAACTCTAAAGATCTAAATAGTCGTTTGCAAAAACTTCTTGATTTGAATTATATCGAGAGTTTAGGTAATATTTACAAAATAAGAGACTCGTTATTTGCGTTCTGGTTAACTTCAGTATTTAAATTGTACTTCTCGCCCCCTGTTCTTAACCCTCAACAAAAACAGGCTCTACTTAAGAGAGGCTTGGAGGAAAAAATAGCACTCTTTAAAGAAGAGTTTGCTAAAGATAAGCTGAAAAAAGTTATGCAACTATTTTCGTCGTTTAAAAATGACACTCTCTGCTTAGGAAAGAATAGGTACCAGCTTCCAATAGTTGAAAATGCTAAGGTAATCTCATATCCTACCCGGGATTTTCATCTACTTATCGGAGAAGGAAAGGAAATTGTTTTTGCCGGAATCAAAGAAAAAAATGTTGAAGATAATGATATCTTTGATTTTATTGAAAAAGGCAGCAACATAAAGGGTAAGAGGGTTAAAAAAATATTTGTATCTTTAGATAACTTACCACCAACAGCAAGGTTAATTGCTAAAAACAATAAGCTTACTATTTGGGATATCAATGAGGTTAACCGTCTCTTAACTGTATACAATAAGCCGATCGTTGCCTCAGAAGTAGGAATCGAATAAGAATAATGAAAATTTTAGTACTTTCTGATACTCACATACCAATAACCGCATCTAACTTACCCGATATAATCAAAAAGGAAGCGAAGCTCAGTGATTGTTGTCTCCACTGCGGAGACTACATTGTTTATCCGGTCTATGAGACTTTAAGCCAATGGACTAAAATCCATGGTGTCTGCGGTAATATGGACGGAGAGACTCTTAAAACAAAGCTACCGGAAAAGCAAATTCTAAAATTTGAAGGAATTACCTTAGCCCTTACTCACGGTGGAGGACATCCAAAAAAAATAATCGAACATGTAAATAAAACATTTGCTCCTGAGGCTGGCAACATTGATATTTTTGTCTTTGGTCACTCTCACATTCCTTTAAATAAAGAGATTGATGGGAAGATCTACTTTAATCCTGGCTCACCTACAGATACAATGTTTACTCCTTACCGTTCTTATGGTATCCTAGAGATAAACGGTAGAGAGATTAAAAGGAGGCTTGTGAAAATTGGATAGACTTTGGGCCCCTTGGCGAATAAAGTACATTAACCAAAAAAAACAAAAGGGCTGCATATTTTGCAAGGTCTTTAGAGAAAAGAAAGACAAAAAAAATTTTGTTGTTTTACGTTCTAAATACTGTTTTGCCATTTTAAACACTTACCCCTACAACAACGGCCACCTGATGATCGTTCCTGGGAGACATGTCAAGTCGTTGGAGGATTTAGGGGAAGCTGAATTGCTAGACATGAACAGAGTGCTTATTAAAATTAAATCTACCTTAAAAAGAATTCTTAATCCCGGAGGTTTTAACATTGGCATGAATATCGGTAAGGTTGCCGGAGCTGGCATAGCTGGCCACATCCATACACATATTGTTCCTCGCTGGTTAGGAGACGTTAATTGTATGCCGGTTGTCGCTAACACTAAGGTGGTCTCAGAAAGCCTGGAAGACTTGTACACAAGAATAAAGAAAAATCTTTAATCTTTATTTAATGATCTGACATGACTTATAAAACTATATTCTCATCATTCCACACTATTTACCGTCTTACTACCACCTCTGGTGATCTAGCTAGTTTTACTACTGGGGTATGTCGGCTATTTCGAAGTCTCCTTAAGGCTAGCAAGGTAGTCATGATCTGCACTAATGGCGCACCTCAGACCTTTCTTAAGATTCGCTTAGAAAATAAGAAACAATTTGTAAAAAAGGGCGGTAAATCTATTCTTACCCGTATCGAAAAAGAAATTCTTAAACAAGAAAAGGAGATGTCTTTTGGCCGTAGACTTATCTACCCCTTCATCTTTAATGAGACTCTCGGTGCAATTTATGTAAAGAGAGATTCTCGCTTAAAACTATACAGCGAGGCTGAAAAAGGGTGGTTTTCATCCCTTTGCGAAGAAGTGAGCGTTGGTTTAAAGGTTGTAAATCTCTACCGCGAACAACAAAGATTAATGCTAAACTATGTAAATTCTCTCACTAAATTATTGAACCAATACGTACCAACATCCTACCTGCATACAAAGACTATGCTCCGATTGATTAAAGCTATGGGAAAAGCAATGCATTTATCCGAAATCGAAACCAAGGCTCTGGTAAATGCCTCGCTCCTGCATGATGCCGGCAAAATGCAGGTTCCTTCTAAGCTTCTCAAGAAACAAAAACCACTTACTGATGAAGAATTTAAATTAATGGCCAAGCACCCTCGAAAAGGGGTAGAGTTGATTAAGAACTTGGAAATTCTAAAGCCGGCTATTCCAATAATCCTGCACCACCACGAAAGGTATGATGGTCAAGGCTACCCTTCAAAGCTTAAAAAGGATAAAATACCCTTGGGTTCACGCATTCTCTCAGTTCTAGATTCTTTTGATGCTATGTTTTTCGGCCGACCCTATCGAAAAGGAAGGCCTCTGGAAGAGATCGAGCAGGAGCTTAAGAAACAAAAAGGTAAGCAGTTTGACCCGAAAATTGTCGATGTCTTTCTGAGAATATTAAAGAGGAAAGCTATCCGAGAACACCTAAGAATACCCCCTAAAAAGTAAGCCCAGTTAGAGGGAATGCTCTAAGCGGGTAAAGATTTCACCTCAGAATGCTTGATTTTTTCCAAAAATCCTTTATAATGTACACATGAGCGGGAAGCAACTCTATCTTTTTACTCATCATAAGGATAATACAGAAGGTAGTGGCCGACCAAAGGTCATCCTGCCCTTAGACACCATTATTTTACTGGGTGTAATTATAATTCTCCTCTTTACCATATCCTTTTCCATAGGGGTAGAAAGGGGCAAAAATATTGCCCAGGGGACAGAAGGGGCAAAAGAAGTGATAAGTCCTGCCGAGAGTCAAGACACAGTAACAAGTAAGAATAAGAACATAGATAAGGATGCTGAGACTAATCAGCGGTCAAAAGAGAAAGGTGGAGAAGAAAGAGAGCGCTATCACGTACAAGTAGCGAGCTTTAAGAAGGAAAATTCAGCCCGCAAAGAGGTCGAAAGACTGGAAGAGGGTGGTTATCCGGTAAGAATCATGAAAAAGGGGGATTACGTAGTAATCTACGTCGGTGGCTTTGAAAGTGAAGGAGAAGCCAGAAGCAATTTTGAAGACCTGAAAAGAAAGTACAAAGATTGCATTTTTAGGAAGAGTTTGTAGATACTTCGGGAACTTTCGTTCCTTCAGTATCAATTCGATCTAGCATTTTTTCAAAGAAAAAATGCTGATCTCATTGAGGAGGTTATAATGGGTTTGCATCCATCATTGAAGAGAGCAGAAAAATTAGGTGGTTCCCGTTCAGTAATGAAACGTACTGAAAGGATAAAGTGGTTAAAAGAAAAGGGGAAGTGGAGTGAAGATGACCCGGTACTGGGTCTGCCAAAGATAAGGATTGTAAAGTTAAAAGCATTAAAGAAAGAGAAAGCTAAAGATGCTGAAGAGGGCGTTGCTGAAGGAGCAGAAGGAACCCCTAAACAGGCTCAGAAACCTGCAGAAAATAGTAAGAAGCCTACTAAATAAGAGATAAAGCCTCAATTTGTTCAAGGCAAAAAATAATGCCAATTGTTATTCTGATCATTCTTGTATCGATAACTTTTCATGAATATGCCCACGGATGGATGGCCTCGAGATTAGGAGACCCCACCCCTAAGCAATCTGGCCGGCTAAGCTTAAACCCCCTTGTTCACATTGACCCCTTTGGAACAATTATCCTTCCGATTATTCTTTTAGTCATATCAACCCGGCTCATCGGCCACCCTTTTGCTATTGGCTATGCTAAACCGGTACCGATAAATCCTTATCACTTTAAAAATCCAAGGAAAGATATTGCTTTAGTAGGGTTAGCCGGGCCATTAATGAATATCTTAATCGCTATAGCTCTATCTTTATTAATTAGACTGGGATTTACTTTATTTATTGAGGCACTCATCTTGGGAATAATGATAAATCTACTCTTGGCAATATTTAACCTTATTCCGATACCACCCTTAGATGGCTCTAAACTATTGCTCCCTTTTCTGCCTAAGAAAGTTGCCTATAAATACCTTAAACTAGAGCCTTATGGATTTCTTATTATAGCTCTACTTCTGATGAGCGGTTTCTTTCAATGGTTTATCCTGCCCTTGGTAAGTATAATATTAGTTAATTTATTGGGAATAAGTATATAGTAGATAAGGGAATGAAAGCAATAATCGTTAAATTAAAAAAGAATCCTTACAAAATTCACATCGGCTATAGCCTTCTAGGAGAGGTCCCCAAACACATTAAAAGGCTTAAACTTGGCAATTTTGGCTTAGTTATCACCTCCCCTAAGATCCTCTCACTTCACCGAAAAAGTATAAATAAGGCTTTTGGGGGTAAAAACTATAAGATAACTACGGTTATTGATGGTGAAGGAGCTAAATCCAAGAAGTGGCTAAACAAAGTAATAGGGGAAGTCGTGAAGATTGATACCCTGAATAGAAAGATATTCATTATCTGCCTTGGCGGAGGCACTATTGGTGACTTAGGAGGCTTTGTAGCTTCAATTTATAAGCGTGGCATACCCTATATTCAGATTCCAACTACGCTCCTCGGCCAAATCGACTCTAGTATTGGTGGCAAGACTGCAATTGACCTAAAAGAGGCAAAAAACATCCTCGGTGCCTTTTATCAGCCTAAGGCTGTATTTATTGATCCGACATTCTTAAAAACTCTCTCGGCAAGAGAGATGAGACAAGGCCTAGCTGAAGCTATAAAGTATGGAGCAATAAAGAACAAGGAATTTTTTAATTTTCTCAAACAAAACCATAAGAAGATCTTGAAAGGCAACTCAACCTGCATCTTAAAGTTAATTTCAACCTGTGCAAGCATAAAGGCAAAGATAGTAGCTGCCGATGAGCAAGAAAAAAGGGGATTACGGACAATTCTTAACTTCGGACACACTCTTGCTCATGGTTTAGAGAGTTCGCTGCAATATAAGAAGTTATCTCACGGAGAAGCAGTCTCTTTAGGGATGCTTTATGCAACTTACCTTTCAAAAGTTCTTAAAAAGTGTTCGGAAAGAGAAGTTAACCAGATCGAAGAAATCATCAAGCTCTTTTCTCTACCAACCAAGATAAAGTTTAACGCTCTAGCTCTTTATAAGTCAATGACTTATGATAAAAAGTTTACCTCAGGAAAGATCAGGATGGTAATTCTAAGAAAAATTGGAAGAGTAGAAGTAATTGAGGGAATTTCTCCCCAAAATATCAAGAAAACCCTTAAAATCTTCGCCTCACGTTGACAAAGGCAAAAATATATGGTATATTCAATTATAAAGTCAGAATGTAAACGTTTTTACAAATATGGACGATAAAAGAAAATTTCCTAGAGTTGGTGTTTCATTTCCAGTTGAATGCAAGCCACTTCCAGCTAAGAATTATTTTTACACTGTGAGTAAAGATTTGGGTCTCGGCGGAATGAAGATTGTAAGCAATAATTTTCTGCCTAAAGATGATACCATAAAGGTAAATATCAATCTTATTGACAGCATACTGGATCTGAAGGCAAAGGTAGCTTGGTGCAATAAGGAAAGGCTATCAGAAAGGTATGCTACCGGCCTAGAATTCGTCGAAACCACTGAAAGCTCCCAAAAGAAGTTATTTCAATTCCTAAACCGAATATTTAAGTCCTAAGATGTCAAAAGCAGAAGAAAAGAGAAAGAATTGTCCTAGTTGTAATAAATCCTTGCGAAGGGTAGATTGGTATTACAGGAATAATGGTTACTACTGTAATAAGTCTTGTTTTAAAGCCCACCTGTTAAAGAAAGAATCTGCGCAAAGTTAATGAAAGAGAAACGACAATGCCCCCGCGTAGAGAAAATCCTGCCAATAAAGCTATCAGTTAGCGATTTCGACGTTCTTACTGAAACCACCAATATTAGCACTAGTGGGGTCTATTTTCCAGTGGGCAAGCCTTTGGAGCTAATGACCAAGCTAAATGTTGTTCTCCTGATCCCGATCACCAGAAATAGGAATAAGACCATACGAAAAATTAGCTGTACCGGAGTCATTGTCCGTTGTGAAATTATCGGAGAAAGCACAAAACATCCTTATCGGGCAGCAATGTATTTTAGCGATTTAAGTGATCGTGACCGAAAAATACTTCGCGTCTTTGTAAATCCTCTTTTGAAAGCGTAATTTAAGTCTTCTTTAATATGCTTGAGACATACTTGCCCTTGCCGGTAAAATTTATCTGCGCCTTTATCTACACAACCGAAAAGATCTATCAAAACACAAAAAAATATTTAGAGAGAAAATTTGGACCGATAGACTTTGAAAGTGAGAAGATTGACTTTACTTTTACTGAATACTACCATCCCGAGATGGGCAAACCCCTTAGTAGACGCTTTATATCTTTCAAGAAGCTACGTAAACCGGAACAATTTGTAAATATTAAACTCTATTGTCTAAAATTAGAAAAAAAGTTTGCCCTTAACTTGCACCGAAGAATAAATATCGATCCTGGCTATATCAATGAAGCTAAGTTAATTTTAACTACTACTAAGGACTTTGCTCATCGGATATATCTTGGTAAAGGAATTTATGCTGAGGTGACTCTCTCTTATCTAAAGAATAACTTCTCTGAGGTTCCAACAACCTTTCCAGATTACCGAACTCCCCAATACAAAAAAATCTTCTTTAATATCAGAGAGCTCTACCGCCAACAGATACATACCGATAAGTGATTAAATAATTTGGAAAGTTTAGAAAAGAAGCTTAGATGTGCAGTAATTTTTTTACAGCTTCGATCACTTCTTCAGTTTGAGCAGTTTTAGCAATAAAATTGTTACCACCTATTTCCTTAACTGCTTTGACTCCTAGCTCTCTTTGAGTAACTACTGCCGTAAGGAATATTATTGGGATTCTTCTAGTCTGAGGGTCACTTAAGAGGATGCTGGCCACATCTGCACCTGAAATTCCCGGTAAAATAATATCGAGAAGAATTAAATCTGGGTGTTCTTTTCTGGCTAGGTTAATTCCCTCTTGGCCCTCGTTAGCAACTATCACCGAAAATTCACCTGTAGCCTCAAGATTACGCGACATAAAATAACAGTAATCTTCTTCGTCATCAACTAATAGAATTCGTTTCTTCTCAACCATTATCTTAGCCTCCTATTTTGACACTTGCTCCTATATATATTATAATATAATATACCTATAAATGACAACAAAAAGTTAGGTTTTCCCATGATCAAAGAATTAGTAAAAAAAATCAAATTAGCCGAGAAAGCAACTAGTTCGCTTAAGAAGCGCTTAGGCAATTGTGATATCTGCCCTCGAGACTGCAAGGTAAACCGCTTAAAAAATGAAGCCGGTTATTGCGGAACTGATAAGAACATGGTAGTTTACAGCGCTTTCGCTCACCAGGGAGAAGAACCAGGAATAAGCGGACAAAAAGGAAGCGGTACTATATTCTTCTCTGGCTGTAATCTAAAGTGCATCTATTGCCAGAATTATAAATTCTCCCACACTATAGCAGGCAAGAAAGTTTCGGAAATTGATTTGGCTAAGACCATGCTCAACCTTCAAAAAGAGGGGGTTCACAATATAAATCTAGTAACTCCTACACATTTCATACCACAAATTTTAAGCACCTTGACCTTAGCATTTAAAAATGGTCTTAACATTCCTATTGTCTATAACACTTCCGGGTATGAAAAAGAAGAGATTGTGAAACACCTAGAAGGAATAGTAGATATCTACTTAACTGACCTTAAATATATCGAAACTTCGTTGGCAAAACAATATTCTAATGCCCCAGAATACCCTAGATTTGCCACAAGAAGCCTCTTAGAGATGAACAGGCAGGTTGAGCCCCTAACTAGCAATAGTTTGCTAAAAAAGGGAGTAATTATTAGACATCTTGTCCTTCCCAATCACATCAATGAATCAAAGGAACTACTGTCCTGGATAAAGAAAAATACCCCTGGAGCTTTAGTAAGCGTGATGTTTCAATACCAACCTTATTTTAGAGCTTACCTTCATCCTCAGATAAATCGGCCAATAGATTACCAGGAGTACCTTGAAATTAAGAATTTTGTCGAGAAATTAGGGCTAGGGGGTTGGGTTCAAAACCATAATCCCAAAGAAGATATGGCTGGACCTTATTTTGAACCAAATATTTAAAATTGTGATATAATTACGAGTTAGCTAATAGTAGCTAATTAAATAAAAGGAGGAGTGCGGGCATGAAGAAGATGGTAGGTTTCTTAGTTGTAAGTTGTTTTTGTCTTTCAATGATTGTTTTTGGTGCTGATGACCTCTCAAGTGCAGGCAAAAAACTTAAACCTTTTGGTAAGAAGTCTCAACAAGGGGCTGCCGGACTCACTGAAGAAGAGCTCGAGGCTTTAGTGGGTGAGATTATTGAAATAACAATAGATGAATGCCGACAAACCCCTGACTGCGAAGAACCCTCCAAAGAAGATGTAGCAGCCGGGACAGAAGAAGTCAGAGGGCTTCTTCTGGAAAATCCTCAAATGTTAAAAGAAGCGAAAGACAGCGATGGAAAAATTGATCCTGCAAAACTAATTGAAATACTAGAAAATCAAAGTAGAGCTAAAACCTATATTCTTATAGCTGAAACCAACATAATAATACTAAAAACAGCCATGTCTTTATATGAACTCGATAATGGATTTTACCCTAGCACTGGCCAAGGTTTGTCAGCGTTAGTTGAGAGACCGAATTCAAATCCAAAACTAACCGGTTGGAACGGACCTTACATAAAAGAGATACCCGAAGACCCTTGGGAAAACCCCTATCACTATGTTTACCCCGGTATTCACAATACCGATACATTCGATCTATCCTCCTATGGACTTGATGAGATTGAGAGCGATGATGACATAACTAATTGGCAGTAATATTAAAAATACTTAAAAATTAAAGAAAAGGAGAGCCTTATGGACAGAAAAAAAGTAATAGTTGCCTTAATCGTGAGTTGTTTTTGTCTTTCAACAATTGTTTTTGCTGCTGATGACCTCTCAAGTGCAGGTAAAAAACTTAAACCTTTTAGTAAGGAGTCTCAACAAGGGGCTGCCGGACTCACTGAGAAAGAATTAGCTGCCGTCGTAGATGAGATTATCGAGATATCTCTAGAAGAATTTGAAAGGGAGTACGGTAGTGACCCTGACTACCAGGAAGTTTCCCAAGAAGAGAAAGAAGCCGGAAAACAAGAAATCATTGGTATCCTTAAAGCTAACCCTGATTTATTAGAAAAATCAAAAGATGAAACCGGAAAAATTAATACTGAAAAATTAATTGAAATACTAAAAAGTCGAGAAGCAGAGCAAACCAATCCAACCTTAGCTCGCAGCACTATACTAATGGTAGAAACGTTCTTAGCTTTCTACGAGCTTGATAATGGGTTTTATCCCAGCACTAGCCAAGGCTTATCAGCATTAATTGAGGCACCGACCTCGGTCCCGAAGCCAACTACTTGGAGTGGTCCTTACTTAAACAAGATGCCCGAAGACCCTTGGGGAAACCCTTATCACTATGTTTACCCGGGCATTCATAATACCGATACATT
>CAZHVO010000014.1:0-1151 GCA_964536195.1 uncultured Planctomycetia bacterium | reverse complement strand
GTTACTGAGCTTTCTTGGTAAAGAATCCCACTTTCTTTTCTTTTTCCGGACCTCTTATGATTATATGATGGATGTTACGAGTAGGAATGATGGCTAGGTCATCTTCGCCTAAGTTCACATCTATTATTATTAGGGGTTCAAAATTACTTACGGTCGGTTCAATAATCTTGTATATTGAATTAGTTTCGTAAGATTTTCCGTCATTAAGATAGATAACAGCAGTATTCTTCTTATTCTTCTTAAGGAATTCTTCGGTAGTCTTTATAGCAATAGTATCCATGGTTTGCCTCCTTATATATATTCTAGAGGCAAATACCTAAGTGTCAATTTCATTCTTAATATAAGTCTTATTTTTTGTTAATATTTTCCTTGAAAAAAGGGATAAAAAACTGTAAATTAGTACAGTGGGGGAGTGTATGGAGCCAGAAAAGAATAAAGACTTCAAGAACAGGGAGAAGCGAGAAGTAGAACGCTTCCGAGGAAGCATAGCTGAATACTCCTTTGAGGAGAATTCTTCAGCAAAGAAAACATCTTTTATAAAAAATATTAGCATCAAAGGGATCTGCATTGTTGCTAACCGGCAGATGGAGCCAAAGACAGTCCTGTATTTAGTTATCCATTTGCCAGGAATTGAGTCTCCAATAGAAGCCGTCGGACAAGCAATCTGGCAATGCATCTCTACTGACTTTGAAAATAATCTTGGTAAGTATTATGACGTCGGCGTAGCCTTTATGAAATTGAGTGATTACAATTTGAATAGATTGATGCGATTACTGCATATCCCAAAGCCATATAGATAATAAACTGCAAATTTAATTTACGAGATCCTTCGAAAATACTCAGGATCGACCCTGAGCGAAGTCGAATGGGTCGACTACACGTTTTTTCAAAAAACGTAAGTCTCATTGAAAGGAGTTAGATGAAAGTTTACTTAGCCGGGTTTAATGTTGATACCGAGGTCTTGCGACAATTAGAGGAAAAAGGCGGAAAGCGTACTGACATAACCCCTGAGGTTCTCTCAGCTGCATATGCCCGAATAAGCCGAGACCCTCAACCAATAAATGAAATCAGAAAGACTGCTCGAGAAGAAATCACCAAATCCCGTAAATCTAACTCTGCTATTATTTTCAAAATGGGACACCACTCAGTTG
>CAZHVO010000013.1:0-22734 GCA_964536195.1 uncultured Planctomycetia bacterium | reverse complement strand
ACTTCTTCTTCAAAGCTAAGCTCAGAGACCCACCCATAAGCCCTACGCCTAATATTCCTATTTTCCTTACATTCTTCATCTTCTTAAAACTTATAACTTTTTCTATATCTGCTTACCTACAGCTTTTGCAACATCTCTTAACTCTTTTACTAAATCTGCAAAGTTATCCGGCAAGAGTTGCTGTGAGCCATCACTTAGTGCTTCTTGAGGATTGGAATGAACCTCTATTAAAAGACCGTCTGCCCCACAAGCAACTGCCGCCTTACTTAAAGGCGCAACCAAACCCCACTTCCCGGTCGCGTGGGAAGGATCGACAATAATCGGAAGGTGAGATAACATTTTTATCGAAGGTACCGCACTTAAATCTAAAGTGTTACGGGTAAACTCTTCAAAAGTTCTTATGCCCCGTTCACATAAAATCACATTGAAATTGCCTTCGGACAAAATATACTCTGCACTCATTAATAACTCTTTTATAGTAGCACTTAAGCCTCTTTTTAAAATGATTGGCTTCTTGGTCTGGCCAACCTCTTTAAGAAGATTAAAATTCTGCATATTACGAGCACCAATCTGTAAAATATCAGCATATTTTGCCACTAAAGCTACATCTCTGGTGTCCATAACCTCAGTAACTGTGGGTATATCAAGCTCCTCTGATACATTTTTGAGCATTTTTAAAGCTTCTTCGCCTAAACCTTGAAAAGTATAAGGAGAACTACGTGGTTTAAAAGCACCTCCCCTTAAAATACCGGCTCCGGCTTCTTTTACCTTCCTAGCTACTTCCTTTATCTGCTCCTCGCTTTCAATAGAACAAGGACCGGCAATAATTGCTACTTTTGAAGAACCAATCTCTACTCCTTCTCTTATCTTTACAACGCTACTTTCTTCTTTAAATTCCCGGGACACTAACTTATAAGGAGCCAAGACTGGCATCACCCTATCTACTCCAGGAAAAACATCTAGAGGGTGCAACCTTACAACATCTTCGGGCCCGATAATACCCACAATGGTACGCTCTTCACCACGTGAAACCATTGCCTTTAAACCTAACTCCTTAACCCTCTTGATAAGGCTATTTATTTCATTCTTAGTTGCCGACTTCTTAAAAACAATAATCATCTCTTATCCTCCCATAGTCTTCGTATTATCTTTGCTTTTCTGTTTTATGAAAACTTATATTACCTATCGATAGCGATGATGGATACAATCTATCGGTTGAGGCTTAGCCTCAACCGGCTCCGCCTTTGGCGGAGATTGTATACATCGTTTATCTCCCTAATTCTTCTTCTTTAAATAACTCTTTAGACAATTTATAAACTTTTTATTCTCACAAGATAAGCCGACAGTCACCCGAAAAAAATTCTTCAGGCCCCATCCTTTTAGCCCTCTTATGATAACTCCGCGCTTTAGGAGGTAATCGCAAAGTTTTGAGGCATCACGCTTGAAATCAACAAGAACAAAGTTAGTTGCACTTTCGGTAAATGATAGACTACACTTTTTTAACTCCTTGTAAAAATACTTCTTCCCATCTCTAACATGAGTAGTTACTTTTCGCAAAAACCCCTTATTGCTCAAAGCGGCTTGTGCTGCCACCTGAGCAAATCTATTTATGTTGAAAGGTTCACGAATCTTATTCAGGATTCCTGCCAATTCTCTAGTTGTAACTCCATAGCCAATACGTAATCCGGCTAAGCCATATGCTTTAGAAAAAGTACGGGTTACTATAATGTTACCTCGTTTCGCCAGAAACTTTAGAGTCTGAGGGAAACCTTTTGGCGCAAACTCAAAATAAGCCTCATCGAAAAAGACCAATACCCGCTTAGGAATCTTAGCTAAGAAATCTTTAACTTGCCTATCATTCAAGTATGTCCCAGTAGGATTATCAGGATTAACAATAAAAATAATCTTTGTTTTTTTACTGACTTTCTTAGCCATTTCGCTAAGAGAGTAACGTAAGTTTTTCAAAGGAACTCTTACTACCTTAGCTCCAGCAATTTTAGCCTGAATCTCATAAATCAAAAAGGTAGGATAGGCAACTACAACCTCATCACCCTTAGATATTAAAGCCTTCAGGGCTAGAACTATTAGCTCATCTGAACCATTGCCAAAAACAATTTGATCCTCTCTCACGCCCAATTTCTTAGATAGAGCTATTCTTAGATAAAAGCTGCTACTCTCTGGATAACGGCTAATATTTTTTAATTCCTCTCCAATTGCTTTACGTATATAGGAAGGAGAGAATGGAATCTCATTAGAGGCAAGTTTATAGACTTCATCTAGTTTTAAGCTTCGCTTCACCTCTTCAATCGGCTTGCCCGGCTTATAAGTATTAATTTTTCTTAATTCTTTTCTGTATGTCATCTAAAAACTCCTACTCAAGTAAATTATTAATTAGCTCTCTTTAGGATAAGCACCAAGAATTTTTACAAAAAGGCACTCCTTTCCTAAGGCCTTTAAAGCCTTCTTAACTGAAGGCGAACTCTTATGTCCCCCCATATCTACGAAGAAGTAGTACTTCCAAGCCTTTTTTTTAGAAGGTCTTGATTCTATCTTGGTAAGATTTATTTTGCTGTTTTTAAAAGGTGCAAGAACATCATGCAAAGCTCCAGCCTTATCTTTCATTGAAAATACTATAGAAGTCTTATCATCTTTGGTCGGTTTAACCTCCTGAGTCCCAATTATCAAAAAACGGGTAATATTATGTGCTGAATCCTCAATCGAACTAGCTAATAGGTTTAATTTATACTTCTCAGCCGCTACTTTACTGGCTATAGCAGATACGCCCTTCCCTAAAGTGGCAACCAGTGCTGCTTCAGTTGTGCTTGCACAAGGAATAAGCTTAGCATTGGGAAGATTCTTCTCAAGCCACTTGCGGCATTGCGCAAAAACCTGTTCATGAGAATAAACTTTTTTTACAGACGATATCTTTTTGTATTTACTTAGCAAGTTATGTTGTATCGGTAAATACATCTCAGAACATATCTTAAGGTCAGAGTCTATAAACATATCCAGAGTATGGTTTACAGCACCTTCGGTAGAATTTTCAATAGGAACTACGCCATAATCTGCCCTACCGCGCTCAACTTCGGTAAAAACATCGGCTATACTGCTACATTCAATATAATCTAATGACTTACCAAACTTCTTTATTGCCGCCATATGCGCGAATGTAGCCTCAGGTCCTAAATAAGCTACCTTCATAGATGTGTTTTGAGCTCTGCAAATAGAAAGTATTTCTCGAAAAACATTTTCGACCTCTTGGGCTAAGAAAGGCCCTTTATTCATCTTCTTTAAACGAGCAATCATGCTTGCCTCTCTATCGGGAGAGTAGGCACCGATCTTTTCCTTTTTTTTCAACTTGCTAACATTTAAAACTTCTTGAGCTCTCTGGTTAAGAAAATTAAGTATTTTCCCATCGATATAGTCAATCTTTTTTCTTAATTGTTTTAGTGACATATTTCTCCTTTATTTGAACTCTCGCCGGGCCTGTTTTAAGGAATCAAAATGTCCAATATCAATCCACTTCCCGTTTAAAGTGTACCCAAAAACTTTTGACTCTTTAGATAACCAGGCTATATATTTTCCTGAAGCATCAACACTTCCGTTATTACTAATAAACGAATCAAACAGATGCAAGGATTGCTTAGGAAAAAAGTAAACACACGATGCAGCCAAAGTAGAAAGGGGCTTTTTAGGTTTTTCTTGGAATTTAGATATCCTCTTTTCTTTATTAAGTCTTACTACACCAAAACGTGTAGCCATTTTTTTACATTTAACATCATGAAGTCCTATAGAAGGATAGGGTTTCTTTTCCTTTGCGAATTTAATAAAGTCTAAGAGATCATCCTGAAATAAATTATCCCCTCCTAAAACTAACCAATCTGCTTTTGTCTTGCCAATAGCAAACCTCATATCCTTTATGGCTCCTAATCTATCCTCATGGCTATTTGAACCATCATTAAGAATCTTTACTCTCACTTTATACTTCTTCTTCCAAGCCAAGAAACTCTTATAAAACTTATTATTAACAACGATCCTTACCTCATCCACAGGAAAACTATCGGCCAGATCTCTTATCTTGTCGATCAAATAATTAATCATTGGTTTATTATTTACCGTAACCAGAGGTTTGGCTATTCTTTTGGTTAAAGGGTAGAGTCGCGTTCCGTAACCGGCGGCAAGAATTGCTATATGCATATTAAATCATCAAAATACGGTAAAAATCATCCCCTAAGATCTTTTTCAGCTCACTTTGAAGGTATTTCTCTACCTCTTTCGATGTAGGAAGCTTTAAGGCCTCTTGGACAGCGGCTTTAGCATCTTTGAGATTAATATTACTTATTAACTCTTTGATCTTAGGAACCTGGGGAATAGACATACTAAAGCTATCTAACCCCATTCCTAAGAGTAGAAATGAAAAGATAGGCTCTCCAGACATCTCCCCGCACATTCCGACCCAGACATCATTTTGATGAGCAGCCTCGATAATTTTCTTTATCAATCTTAATACTGCTGGATGGCCAGGTTCATAAAGATAAGCAACTTTCTCATTAGTTCTATCTACAGCTAAAGAGTATTGAATCAAATCATTGGTTCCAATGCTGAAAAAATCACATTCTTTTGCCAAAAAATCAGCAGTTAAAGCTGCTGAAGGCACTTCAATCATCGCGCCCACTGAGATATCATTATCAAACTTCTTACCTTCTTTTTTTAGCTCTTTTTTACATTTATCTAGGAGTCCTTTTGCCTGCCTCAACTCCTCTATGCCTGAAATCATCGGAAACATCAACTTAACATTATTACCGGCAGAAGCCCTTAAAATTGCTTTTAACTGGACTTTAAATACCTCTGGACGAGCTAGACAAAATCTAATTGCTCGCCAGCCTAAAAAGGGACTCATCTCATGAGGAACCTCTGGCTGTGAAAGAAATTTATCGCCGCCAATATCAATCGTTCTAAAGATGACCGAATGTGGTGACACTTCTTTTGCCACCTTGTTATATGCTTTATATTGCTCTTCCTCAGAAGGTAAGTCTCTCCGGCCTAAGAAAATATACTCGGTCCGATAAAGGCCAATACCCTCTGCGCCATACTTCTTGATCAAAGGAAGTTCCTCAGGAAGCTCAATATTACCAGAGACCACTATTGCTTTTCCATCCTTGGTACAAACTTTAACAGCCTTTGGTATGTGAATCGCCTTTACTTCTTTAGTATAAAGGTTCGACTTTTTCCGATATTCTTTTAAAACTTTATCTGTGGGTCGTACTATAACAAGTCCTGACGAACCATCAACAATGACCTTATCGCCTGAGCGTATATTATCTGTGGCTACCTCTAAACCGACAACTGCTGGAATCCGCAAACTCTTGGCGATAATTGCTGTATGCGAGGTTCTACCACCAACATCAGTAACAAATCCCAAAACATTTTCCTTAGGCAAAGAAGCAGTCTGCGAAGGTCCAAGATCATGAGCAACAATAACTACTTTTTCTTTTAAATCACTTAAAGACAGAGTCTTTTCTTTAAGCATTATCTTTAAGACTCTTCGAGAAATATCTTCAATATCTATTACTCTATCACGTAAATACTCATCATTTAGCTTAAGTAAGGTATCAACATACTTCTTTATGCTTTCGGAAAAAGCATACTCAACATTTACCTTTTTTATCTTAATCTGCTTAATAACGTCTTCTATTAAGACCCTATCTTCCAAAACTAAGTAGTGAGCTTCAAATATTCGGCCATGATCAAAACCAATCTCCTTAGAAATCTTCTTCTGCAAATCAGAAATCTCTTTGCGTGTCGCCATCAACGCTTCTTCAAGACGATAGATCTCCCGAGAAATTTCATCGTGAGCAATCTTCCTCTTGGGAACAGAAAATTCGTCTTTCCTTAATATTAAGACTTTCCCTATCCCTACTCCTCCAGAAACACCAATGCCTTTTATTTTAATCATCTTTATCCTCGTCTTCTAAAAACCTCTTTAAATCACCCATCGCTTCTTTCGCGTCATCTCCCTCGCTAATCAATTTCACCTCTACACCAGTATTTATCCCTAAACTCAACAGGGCCATTATCGACTTACCGTCAACAATTTCCCCGTCTCTTTCTACCTTTACTGATGAATTAAATTTATTGGCTAACTGCACAAAGATAGTGGCCGGTCTAGCATGTAAACCGTGAACCTTCCTTACGACTACTTGTTCTTCAACCCTCTCCATTTTTTCTTCATATAGTTATAAATCGTCATGATCTCTTTTGCTGTATTTTTCGAATCATGACGTAAATAATTACTCTTACTGGCAACATCTCCTTCAAATATTGATACCCCTAATTTCTTAAATCTCTCTCGATCAAAAATTACCGGAAAAGATTTCTCCTGGGCATATTTAACAAGAAGGCCATGTTTAAGTCGACCGGAATTAACCAAACAGCAGTTAACAATATTTCTCTTGGTATGCGAAACTATTTTCTCAAGATGGTCAAATGCTGTAAGGCCATCGGTCTCACCATGCTGAGTCATAACATTACAAAGGTATAACTTCATAACATCTCGTTTAATAATCTCTTCTTTAACTTGCTCTATTAAAAGATTAGGTATAATGCTAGTAAATAAGCTCCCTGGCCCAAAAATTATTATCTCGGCCTCTCTTATAGCCTCAATAGCTTCAGGGTTAGATTTGGCATCTTGGGGAACTAAACATATTTTTTTTATCAGCTTTTCCTCCTGAGGAATCTTATCCTCCCCCTCTTTCATTGTTCCATCACTATATTCAGCCTTAAGGCGCATCTTATCCAAACTTGAAGGCAATACTCTTCCGCGAATAGCCAAAACTATACTCGATTCCTTTACGGCGTCTTTAAAACTTCCTGTTACCTGGGTCATGGCGGTAATAAATATATTCCCAAAGCTATGGCCTTTAATCCCATTGCCCTCTTTAAAACGGTATTGGAATAAATCACGCATCAGTTGTGGCGCTTCAGCTAAAGAGACTAAACAGTTTCTAATATCTCCTGGGGGTAAAATACCGAATTCTTCTCTTATGCGTCCTGAAGAACCACCTTCGTCAGCAACAGCTACTATAGCTGTTATATTTGCAGTATATTCCTTTAACCCCTCTAGAACTGTAGAAAGTCCTGTTCCGCCACCAATAGCAACAATCTTAGGCCCCTTAGATAAAAACCTTTTTTCATAAATTACGTCAATGATCTCTTTATTCTTTCCAGGATAGATAGCCTCAAAAAGACTTTTAATAAGTAAGCGCATCCCAGCCACAAACCCAATAAAAGAAAAAACAAATAGAAGCGAATCAAATATTTTTAAAATTAGATGGGTATCATGAGCAAGCCTTACCGATGAAAAGATTAAGAAGAAAAGGCTCAAGAATAATAAAACGACCCATCTCTTTATCCTTAGACCAGGATAAAACCACTTTATGATTTTTATAAACTTCTTCATTTTATTGCCTGTTGTTGTTTATCTAGCAAACCAATAACCTCTTCTTCGGTTTTAGCGTTTTTTAGTCTTTGGACTAGATATTTATCGCGCAACATCCTGGCCAGAAAGGCCAGCATCTTAAGATGCAATCCTGCTTCTTTTTGATTGGAAAGAAGAAAGGCTACAATATTTACTGGCTCTTCGTCTAATGAATCGAAATCAATGCCTTCTTTAGATATGCCAACACAAATTACGATATCTTTAACAGCGTTGGTTCGAGCATGCGGAAAAGCTATGTGGTTTCCAATTGCCGTAGAACCCATTTCTTCTCTTTGAAAGATAGCTTTCGAAATCTCCTTTTTATCCTCTTTGGCTATTCTTCCTTTCCCTATGAGGTAATCGATGATGCTTGAAATGGTATTTTTCTTACTCTTCTGCTTTAATTCTAAAATAATACATTCTTTGTTTAAGTAATCGAGAATATTCATATAGATTTTACTCCCTAAAATTTATTGGAGCGGGAGAAGGGAATCGAACCCTCAACCTTCACGTTGGCAACGTGACGCTCTAGCCGATTGAGCTACCCCCGCGATCAATTGAATAAACAACTTATGCGGATGGAGGGACTTGAACCCCCATGAGTTTCCCCACTAGCTCCTAAGGCTAGCGCGTCTGCCAATTTCGCCACATCCGCGAATGGTGAGCCGCCCGAGGGTCGAACTCGGAACACCCGCCTTAAAAGGGCGGTGCTCTACCAACTGAGCTAGCGGCCCATTAACCTTGTTGTTTATGTTTATCCCTAAAGAGACAACTTTTCCTATCAGAGAACCTTTTAGAACTCTTTGAGTTCCTTTTCTTTTTCTTCTAAAATATTATCTATCTCTTTGATATACTTATCAGTAATCTTTTGCAGCTGATCTTCTGATTTAAAACGGTCATCTTCGGAAATCTTCTTACCTTTCTC
This sequence comes from uncultured Planctomycetia bacterium, assembly GCA_964536195.1. Classification (GTDB taxonomy): domain Bacteria; phylum Omnitrophota; class Gorgyraeia; order Duberdicusellales; family 4484-171; genus Susulua. Next base: position 14,332 of record CAZHVO010000013.1, on the reverse strand, counting down.
TAAACCTTTTATCTTTTCCTTACCATCTCTTCTTACAGTTCTAATTGACACTTTTCCTTCCTCAACTGTCTTCTTAACTATTTTTATCAACTCCTCTCTTCTCTCTTCAGATAAAGGCGGAACTATTAATCTTATAATTTTATTATCGCTAACAGGGGTAATACCCAACTCCGACTGCAAAATAGCTTTTTCAATATCTTTTACTGACGAAGGATCATAAGGACTGATAATAATCATTCTGGCTTCAGGAACACCAATGGTGGCAATCTCTTTAAGTAAAGTTGGCGTTCCATAATAGCTCACCCTTATACCCTCGACCATTTTAGGGTTAGCTCTACCGGAACGGAGTTCAGCCAATTCCCGCTTTGTTGCCTCTATGGCTTTTTTCATATGATCTTCTATTTCTTTTAAGACTTCTTTTACCATTGTATTCCTCCCTCAATGAAGCTTAGATTTTCTGAAAGAAAACCTATAGCTGAATTGATACTGAGGGCATGAAATGCCCGAAGTATCTTATACATTTTACTTAATAAGGGTTCCAATATTCTGTCCACAAACTACTTTTTTCAAATTACCCCGTTTCATAAAATTAAAAACGGTTATCGGTAGCTTATTTTCCATACACAAAGTAATTGCTGTTGTATCCATTATCCTTAATTTTTTATTAATTACCTTCATGTAGTCCAATTTTTTAAACATTTTAGCATTTTTGTCTTTAAAAGGATCTGCTGAGTAAACTCCATCTACCTTTGTCCCCTTAAGTAAGGCATCAACGCCAATTTCTACACTACGCAAAGCCGAAGCAGTGTCAGTAGTAAAATAAGGATTACCTGTCCCAGCGACAAATATAACTACCCTTTTCTTTTCTAAGTGCCTTATAGCCCGACGACAAATATAGGGTTCAGCTATTCGATCCATTCCAATAGCAGTCATGACTCTGGTAGGAATGCCTTGATTTTCTAAAGCATTTTGAAGAGCAAGGCCATTTAAAACTGTTGCTAACATCCCCATGTAATCAGCAACGGCTCTTTGCATTTGAAACTCCTTAGACTTAGGAACTCCTCGGAATATGTTTCCGGCTCCAACCACTAAGGCTATCTCTACACCTAAATTCAATATCTCTTTGATCTGCTTAGCTAAATGGACACAGACATCGGTATCAATACCATGAGAATACCTACCTAAAAAAGCTTCTCCGCTTAATTTAAGAAGAACTCGCTTATATTTAGCTTTCATCGTTCAACCTCAATGGTCTTTTATGCTCAATTACTTCTTGTTTTTATTTTAAAGTTTATTATCTAGCAAAACAATGATGGATGAAATACAACCCCTTCTCTGACAAGATTTTATACATCTGACTCGCCTAAGGAAAAACGAACAAATCTTTTAATTACAATATTCTCTCCGGTCTGAGACACTATATCCCGTAAATAATCTCCCACAGAAAGCTTATTGTTCTTTATAAAAGCCTGCTCTAGGAGACAGTACTGTTTGACATACTCATCCTTATTCTTTGCATTCTTTAAAACATCCTTGGGAATATCTTCCTTAGCTATATGTTCAGGGTTAGCTGCTGCTATCTGCATAGCGATATCCTTAACAAACTTCTTAAAGGCATCTGTGCGAGCAACAAAGTCTGTTTCGCAATTTACTTCAACCAAAGCGGCAAGATTACCCCCAAAATGAACGTAAGAATCTATCATCCCTTGGTCGGTTGCTCGCGAACTCTTTTTCTCTAACATTTGGACTCCCCGACTCTTTAATATTTTCAGAGCTTCATCAAAATCGCCCTTGGATTCACTCAAAGCTTTTTTGCACTCATTGATCCCCAAAGAAGTTAACTTTCTCAGTTTTTTAATGTCTGACAAACCCATCCTGATCCTCCTTTTCCTGCAAATCTATTTATTCTTTGTACTTTTCTTGGTCTTTTTTCCCGGAGCCTCTTCCTCTGCTTTTACTTCAGAAGAAGGAACCTCTGGTGACTTTTCCTCGGCTAAACTTTCAGCCTTCTCTCTCTCCTGCTCCTGACTCTTCTTAATCTCTGAGGTTTCTTTGAGCCCCTTATTAATTGCCTCAACCAGAGAAGAAGTTATATACTTTACTGACTTTATGGAATCATCATTCCCTGGTATAGGGTAATCAATAATATCAGGATTAGCGTCAGTATCAATCAAAGCAATAATAGGTATACCTAATTTGTTTACCTCTCTTACACAAGCAACCTCTTTTTTAGGATCAACCACGAAAACGCAACCAGGAAGACCTGCTAAGGAGGTAACGCCGCTATAGCTTCTTTCCATTCTCTCTATTTCTCGATTTATCTTTACAATTTCCTTTTTTACCATTAGATCAAAACCATTGGTCTCTCGCTTTCTCAAGAGCTCTAAGTACTTCTCCACCCTTCTTCTAACAGTAGAAAAGTTGGTAAGTAAACCACCAACCCATCTCTCTGCTACATAAGGCATATTGCAGGAAGAGGCTAATTCTTTTACTATCTTTCGCAGCTGCTTCTTGGTAGATACAAAAAGAATCTTTTCGCCATCCTTTGCTTTTTGCTTCGCAAACTCCTTAGCCTCTTGTAGTTTTTGGACTGTCTTCTCTAAGTCAATAATATAGACATTTTTCTTTTTACCGAAAATAAATCTCTTCATTTTAGGGTTCCAGTGTTTACTCAAATGCCCAAAATGAACCCCACTTTCCAATAATTCCGTAATAACTTCGGGTAACGCCATACTCTCTCTTTCCTCCTTTTAACTTAGCTATTTAAATAAATCTAGAAATGTGGAAATTAACCTAGACAGAGAAACCCCTCTCGGATCTCCTCGTGCTCCAATTAACTCCTTTCTCAAATTCAAAGTATATCATATTTCCTAATATTTTCAACCACTTCTTTACACACTAAACTGCAAGTCGTAAAGTTTCTTATAGAAGCTATCGGCCTTAAGAAGGGCCTGGTGAGTCCCAACCTCTACAATCTTACCCTTTTGGAAAACCACTACTTTATCTGCCTTTTGGACAGTAGAAAGACGATGAGCAATAATAAAGGAGGTCTTTCCCCTCATGAGTATATGAAGTGCTTCTTTTATCAACTGCTCTGATACCGAATCAAGATTGCTGGTCGCCTCATCCAAGATCAAAATAGGCGAATTCTTTAAAATTGCCCGGGCAATAGCAATCCTTTGTTTTTCTCCTCCCGAGAGTCGAAACCCCCTATCTCCAACTACAGCATCAAATTTCTCAGGAATATTCATAATGAACTCATAAGCATGGGCTTTCTTCGCAGCTTCTATAATCTCAGCCTCTTGGGCTTTATCCTTTCCGTAAGCAATATTATCTCTTATCGTAGAGTTAAAAAGAACTATATCCTGAGATACTACAGCAATAAGGGAACGCAGATCTTTTATTTTAAGATTTTTAATATTCACCCCGTCAATACAAATTGAACCTTTCTGAGGGTCATAGAAACGAGGGATTAACCCTACTAAGGTAGACTTACCTGCTCCGGAGTGACCAACCAGAGCAATTACTTCGCCCTTTTTAACCTCTAAGTCAATTTCGCCTAAAGCAAATTCATCATCATCACTATATTTAAACTCTACGCCTTTAAAGGTAACTCCTTGGTTTAAATCTTTTATTTGGCTTGCACCCTCTTTCTCTTTTACCTTTGGCTCCTCTTCGAGAATATCGTAAATTCTTGCTGAGGCTGGTAAAGCCCGTTGGTTAATAGCATAAACATTGGAAAGCTTCTTAAAGGGCCTGAGCATTGACATTAAAAAGGCTAAGAAGGCGCCGATAACACCGAAAGAAAGCTTTCCTGAAATTACTTCATTTCCGATAATCCAAAGAATTACCACTGCTCCTAATACACCAACAAACTCAGTTAAAGGGGATAGAATAAGCACCCTTTTTTCACTCTTTAAGGTAAATTTATAGTAGTGGTGATTGATATCTTTGAATCTCTCAAGTTCATAGTCTTCACGGCAAAAAGCTTTTACAATCTGAGCACCTTGGATAGTTTCAGCCATAAGCGAATTTAAATCAGCCACTCTTTTCTGTATTTCTAAGGAAAACTTCTTAATTTTCTTGCCGACTTTTATTACCGGAAACATTATGCAAGGAAAGATAACAAAAGCAACTAACGGCAGTTGCCAGGAAATTTTAAAACCGATATAAAAAGCGCAAAAAGCAAAAAAAGTTACTTTCATTGACTCAAAAATAAGATCCTTCAAGGCATAAGAAATTGCATTAGTAATAATTAATACATCATTAGTAACCCGAGCCATTAGCTCGCCAGTTCTCTTACGACCATAGAACTCCATCGATAAATCCTGAAACTTCCCGTAAAGATTATTCCGCACATCCCGTACTACGCCTTGGCCGACAATATTCATCAGGTAATCTTGCAAAAAAGTAAATATCCCTTTTAGCAAAAAGAGTATGGGCACGAAGATTATAATGAATTTTAAAAAGGCCAAAGGCTCTATAGCATTAAGATTATCGATGAATGTAGCTAAGAATGGCGGTAATTTTCCGGGAATAATTATCTGCTTGTTGGTAAGTATCCTATCAGATAAAGGGACTATCATCCCCAAACTAGCTCCCTCAAAGATAGTAGATATACCCATACAGAGCCCAGCTAAGACCAAAACCCCTCGATAGGGTTTAGCAAATCTCAATAATTTAACGTATTCTTTTAGGTAATTTTTCATAATCGCTCCCTCAAGATTTAGAGGATTTTACCACATCAATTGACTTTTCACAAGGAATTTGATAATATGCTAGATATGGTAAGAGTAGGCATAGTCGGAATAGGAAAGCTAGGTAGTATCCACCTACGTATCTATAAGGAGCTTAAGGGGATAGGGAAAATTTACCTTGTGGATACCAACCCTCAAGTTTTGGACCATCACAAGGAGTGTCAACACCTAAAGGATTACCGAGAATTAAAGGGCAAAGTAGACCTGGTAAGCATTGCTACTCCCACCTTTAGTCACTATGAAATCGCTAAATTTTTTCTCAAGAATAAAATTCCGGTTTTGGTAGAAAAACCCCTAACCCAAAACTTAAAGGAGGCGAAAAAACTCATTGCTACATCAAAAGAGAATAAAACTCTCCTCTTTGTCGGTCATGTCGAAAGATATAATAATGCTTATTTGGCAATAAAAAAGATTATCAAAAATCCTCTCTTTATTGAATGCCACCGCTTAAGTCCTTATCCTCACCGCTCCTTAGATATCAGCGTTGTCCTGGACTTAATGATACATGACTTAGATATAATCCTCTACCTCTTAAAAGACAGTGTCAAAAAAATCGACGCCAAGGGAGTAAAAGTCCTCTCCTCTACAGAAGATATAGCTAACGCTCGTATTACTTTTAAGCGCGGCTGCGTAGCTAACATAACTGCTTCTCGGATATCCCAAAAGAGAGAAAGGAAGATAAGAATATTTATGCCCCAGGCTTACATCTCCTTAGATTATGCCCAGCAAACAGTAGAAATATATAAAAGGTTGAAGACTAAAATCATCAAAAAAGTCCTTACGATAAGTAAAGAAGAACCTTTGAAAAAAGAAATTGCTGATTTTATCAATTTAGTCACCACAAATAAGTCTAGCACAGGATACGCTGAAGCCGCAAAAGACGCCTTAGGGCTCGCCCGTAGAATAGAAAAGATAATCGGAAAATAAGATGAACTCCATTTGCGAAGCAGCTTATCAAAATATACTCATTGAGTCCATCATTGCTATTGATAGAAAATAGAGTTTTAAAAAAAATAAAAGTTAATGCTGCATAAAAACTATTGTAACTAAAAAGATGAAAAGGATAGTCATTGTTGCTGGAGATAAATCAGGTGACCTTTATGGAGGCCTCCTGAGCAAACAGCTAAAGAGTAAATTCCCAAATCTTGAAATTTACTCTTTTGGTGGGAAAAAACTTGCCCAATACTCCCGGCAAATGGTTAATCTTCTCGCCCACTCAGTATGCGGTCTGGTTGAAGTCCTCTCTTCCTTAGGAAAAATCCTTAAAATCTTTAAGAAGACTAAAAAAACCATTCTTGACCTTAAACCAGATTTGGTAATTTTAATAGATTTTCCTGACTTTAATTTAAGGTTAGCTAAGGCGCTTAACAGGAAATTTCCTCTTATCTACTATGTTAGCCCCCAGGTCTGGGCTTGGAGAAAAAGAAGGGTAGAAACAATAAAAAAATATGTAGATAAAATGGTAGTTCTATTTAAATTTGAAGAAACCTTCTATAAAAATGAGAATATGGATGTTTTATACTTTGGCCATCCGCTTTTAGAAATAATTAAAGAGAAAAACATTGAACCAAAAAAAATTATCTCATTCTTACCCGGTTCAAGGAAAAATGAAGTGAAGCGGCATCTTCCAATAATGATAAAGACAAAAAAAATCATTGAAAAAGAATTAGCTGGTTATCAATTCAGAATAATAAGGCCTCCGAATTTAGAAAAAGGATTTTATGAGGAGTTTTCACCCAATATCGATATAGTCGATCATTCTTACGCGGCGATTAAGGAATCGAAGTTTATCATCTCCTCTTCAGGTACGGCTACAGTTGAACTAGCTATATTAGGGGTGCCTTATATTATAATCTATAAACTTAATTCTTTAAGTTGGCACATTTTAAAAAGAATGGTAAAAACTGATTTTGTCGGCATGGTTAATATATTATCCGGACGCAAAATTGTTGATGAGCTCCTCCAAAAACAAGCTACTCCCAAAAATTTAGCTTCAATAACTTTAGAATACCTAGGAAACAGTAAAAAATACTCGGCCCTAAAAGAAGAATTAAAAGGTATAGAAGATATGCTCTCCCCGCCTAATGCAACTGAAAAATTCGCTGATTTTATTGGCAATTATCTAAATTTGGCTTAAGGAATAACTAATCAGATAGTTATTTTTTCGAGGATTTTTTCTCTTTCCTTATAAAATTATAAACACTTAAGATTGCTGCCGGAGTAATACCACTTATCTTTAAAGCCTGCCCTAATGAACCGGGCTTAAACCTTGTTAATCTCTCAGCTACCTCTCTAGATAAAGAAGGAACTTTCTCGTAGTTAACCTTAGGTATCTTTACCCTATCTAAATTCTTTAACTCTTTTTGCCAAACCAATTCCCTGCGCAAAAACCCCTCATACTTTGCCTGGATTTCAACCTCCCAGCATGCACCTAAATTTTTGACTTTTTCTTGAGTCTGTTTTTCAATATCTTTAAAGGTGACCTTTGGCCGCTTCAATAGCTCAAATAGAGATAGGCTCTTGCCTCCAATAACAATTCTCTTATTTTTCATATTCTTTATTGCTCTATCAAGACTATTCTTCTTATCTAAAACTACTCCGTAGTCGCTCTTATTTAACAAACCTAGCTTTCGGCCATAAGGTGCTAACCTTAAATCAGCATTACTTTCCCGTAAAGTTAGACGAAATTCACTACGTGAAGTAAACATCCGATATGGTTCATCAGTTCCTTTGGTAGTTAAATCATCGATCAGGACTCCGATATAAGCCTGATCCCTTCTTAAGATAAAGGGTTCTTCTCCTCTTATCTGCAAAGCAGCGTTGATACCAGCAATTATTCCTTGGGCTGCTGCTTCTTCATAACCAGTAGTTCCATTTACCTGACCGGCAAAATAAAGTCCGCCAATCTTTTTACTCTCAAGTGTCGGGTAAAGTTGACGTGAGTCAATTACACCATGTTCTATGCCATAGCCAGGAGATAAAATTACTGCTTTTTCTAACCCTTCTATAGTATGAATGAATTTTGCCTGAACATCTAAGGGTAGAGAGGTTGAGATACCATTAGGATAAACCTCTATAGAATCTCTTCCTTCTGGTTCAATAAAAATCTGATGCCTATCTCGAGAAGGGAATTTTACTATCTTATCTTCCAAGGAAGGACAATACCTTACCCCTGTTGAAGTTATCTTTCCAGTATAAAGAGGTGAATATTGTAAATTATCTCGAACTACCTTATGAGTCTTCTTGTTAGTGTAGGTTATGAAGCAGCTCAAACTTTTCTTTGATATGCTTTTATTCGAGAAAGAAAAAGGCAAAACACCGTCTTCAGGTCTTTGCTCTTCCATCTTTGAAAAATCAATTGTCCGTTTATCTAAACGGGCGCAGGTACCAGTCTTAAAATGTCTAGTCTTAATACCGTTTTTCTTTAAACTTTTAAATAACTGATCACTTGACTCTTCACCTAACCTTCCCCCGGAGAAACTATTCATGCCAATATGAATCTTACTCCCCAGGAATGTCCCGGCGCAGATAACTAGGCTTTTACCTTCAAAAACTTCTCCACAATTAGTTTTGATTCCATATACTTTTTTGTTTTCTACTAAGATTTCTTTAACCTTAGCCTGAACAATATCAATATTTTTATTCTTCTCTAATAATTTTCTGGCAACTTTAGGGTAAGAAAACATATCTACCTGGGCCCGGGTAGACCAAACTGCTTTGCCCTTGCTTCTATTTAAAATCCGATAGCTTAAAGCACATTTATCAGCAATTTTACCGATTAATCCTCCTAAAGCATCTACCTCCCTGACTAAATTGCCCTTAGACACCCCTCCTACTGCCGGATTACAGGACAGCTTACCTATGGAATTAACATCTACAGTTAGCAAGAGTACTGAACTCCCCAATTTGGCTGCAGCATTACTAGCCTCTATTCCGGCATGGCCGGCACCAATAACTATACAATCGTATTTCCTCATTGCTTATAATTTTAACATAATTATTTAGAAAAAGAATAGATTATCGCTAAGATCAGATGGTAGGATTTTTGGTTTTGAAAGGGTAGAAAAATTACTTTTTCTTAGTCTGTTTAGCTACTGAGTCAATGGCTTGCTTGATAAGTTCAGGGTCCCCTAAATAGTAGTGCTTGATTGGTTTTAAGTTATTATCTAGCTCATAGATAAGAGGTATTCCAGTAGGTATGTTAAGCTTAACTATTGCCTGATCACTAACTCCATCTAGATATTTTACTAAAGCTCGTAAGCTATTGCCATGAGCGGCAATGATTACCTTTTTGCCCTCACGCAAAGTCGGAGTAATAACCTCATGCCAATAAGGCAAGAATCTTTCCACAGTATCCTTTAAACACTCAGTTGAAGGGAGTTCTTGAGGTGTTAAACCTTTATAGCGGGGGTCATTGCCAGGAAAACGCTGATCATCCTCTGTTAAAGCCGGAGGTTTAATATCATAGCTTCTTCGCCAAATTAATACCTGCTCTTCACCAAATTTCTGAACTGTCTCTAATTTATTTAGGCCTTGTAGAGCACCATAATGGCGTTCATTAAGTCTCCAGGATCTATGAACTGGGATCCACATCAAATCCATATCTTCTAAGAGTATCCAAAGGGTTGAAATTGCCCGTTTAAGAACTGAAGTATAGGCAATATCAAAGTTAAACCCCTCCTTCCCAAGCCACTCTGCTGATGAATGAGCCTCAGTTATTCCCTTCTCAGACAACCCTACATCAGTCCAGCCGGTAAATCTATTTTCAAGATTCCAAATACTCTCACCATGTCTTAATAAAACTAATTTAATCACATCTTCCTTTAATTAGCACTTTGAGTATCCGCAGCCATCACTACAAACCAGGCAACCTTCTTGATGCCTAAGAGCAGAGCCGCAATCTGGACAGACACCGACTACATTATTAGACCTCTTTTTCACAACACCCACAGACACTTCTTTCTTCTCCAGAAATTCTACCTTTACCTTAGATACTTCCCTCTGATCTGCTGTCCTCTTCTCTAAGACCCGGGCAATAGCGTCAGCACAGGAGAAAATCTTCTTGCCCTTATCCCAAGAAGGAGAAGGACATCTTATCCCTTTAAGTTGCTCAACAATGACCTTTACATCAATTCCTCCCCGAAGGGCTAAAGAGACTAACCGGCCTACAGCCTCGAGCTGAGAAGCAGCACATCCTCCAGCCTTACCCATCTGGGTAAAGACCTCAAAAAAATTACCATCCTCGTCTTGATTAACTGTAATGTAAAGATTTCCGCAACCGGTAGTTACTTTAGTAGTAGTTCCTAGAATAACCTCCGGCCTAGGTTTAGGATAAGGGATAACTACTGAATACTCCTCTACTCCCCCAGGGTTATATTCCTCTTTCTTCTTGTCTACTGTAAGAACCTGGACACTTCTACTTCCATCCCGGTAAACAGTAATACCTTTACAACCTAACTTATAAGCCAATAAATAAGACTCCTTTATATCCTCCACAACAGCGCTATTAGGTAAGTTTATTGTCTTAGAGACGGCATTATCAGTAAATTCCTGAAAAGCACTCTGCATCTTTATATGCCAGAATGACGAGATATCCATAGCAGTCTTAAAAACTCTTTTTACCTCATCAGGAACTTCATCCATCTTCTGAATACTTTCTCCGCCAGCTATTTTTTTCATTAGCCCTTCTGAGTAAAAGCCTTCCTTTTTAGCTACATATTCAAATGACGGGTCTATCTCCAAAAGCTTCTCTCCATCTAAAACATTACGAAAGTAACAAAGGGAAAAGTTAGGCTCTACGCCTGAGGCGGTTGGCCCGGCAATAATACTTATTGTCCCGGTAGGGGCAATTGTGGTTAAAGTCGCATTTCTGGTCTTTATCCCCTTTTTCTGCCAAGTACTCTTGTCCCAAGCCGGGAATGCTCCTCTCTTCTTAGCCAAAGCTATAGATTCTTCCTCAGCATTTCTGCGGATGGATTCCATTACCTTCTTTGCTAAGCTTATTGCCTGTTCACTATCGTAAGGAATACCTAAGAACCCTAGCATAGTTGCCCAGCCCATAATGCCTAAACCGATTTTTCTTGTCTTTAGAGTATTTTCTCTAATTTGAGGAAGGGGAAATTTATTAGCCTCAATAACATTATCCAAAAACCTTATTGAAATCTTGGTAATTCTTTCTAACTTTTCCCAATTAATCTCAAAGCCATCGCCCTTTTTTTTCAATACCTTAAATAAATTAATAGAACCGAGGTTACAACTCTCGTAAGGCAGGAGTGGTTGTTCACCGCAAGGGTTAGTACTTTCAATATCGCCTAAATGAGGAGTTGGGTTATCTTTATTCATCTTATCTATAAAAACAATCCCTGGCTCTCCGTTCTTATGAGCATATTCAGCGATGGTGTTAAAAACCTCCCAAGCATTTAACTTTCCGACAACTTGCTTATTATGAGGGTCGATTAATTGATACTCCTCTTTCTTTAAAGCTTTTTCCATGAAATCATCAGTCAAGGCTATAGAAATATTAAAATTAGAAATCTCTCCCTCTTTCCCCTTGCACTTTATAAATTCTAAAATGTCAGGATGATCTACTCTTAATATTCCCATGTTTGCTCCTCGACGAGTACCTCCCTGTTTCACTGCTTGAGTAGCCGAATCGAAAACTTTCATGAATGAAACCGGTCCTGAAGCCACTCCACCAGTAGATTTAACCACACTACTCTTGGCTCGAAGACGTGAAAAACTAAAACCAGTACCTCCACCAGTCTTATGTATGAGTGCAGTTGCTTTTATAGCATCAAAAATAGATCCCATAGAATCATCAATAGGAACAACAAAGCAGGCTGAAAGCTGGCCTAAATCTTTGCCGGCATTCATAAGAGTAGGAGAGTTAGGCATAAACTCTAGGTTCTTCATCATTTCAAAGAATGCCTTCTCGCATTTTTTCAAGCTTTGTTCATCAGCTCCATACTTTTTTTCCACTCCCGAAATAGCTTTTGCCACCCTCTCTAATAATTCACCTGGAGTTTCGATAATCTTACCTTGGTTATTCTTTTTAAGATAACGTTTTTTCAATACGACAATCGCATTAGAAGAGAAATTCAATTCCTCCATAGCCCCCCTTTCTTTTTGAAGATATGTTTGCGGTAATTCAAGAACCTAGATTTAATAGTGAAGAAAACAAATGATTAATAAGACACCTTTTTATATCACGCCTTTGTAATAATGTCAAGAAAAAATACAATATATGGTAGTTTCGATACCAACCGACACAATATATTGAGATTTGGAGGAAAACATGTTAAAGAAAGCTTACTGTATCGCGAATAATAAGTTCGGTATCCAGAACTATTTTCTGGGCTGGTTTCTTACTCTCTACATTCTCGTTCAATATTTTTACAGCCTGATGAACCATTGCTTTTAAAGGCTGCCTTACTGTAGTAAGCATTAAATTTCCGTAAAGACAATGGGGATTATCGTCAAAACCAATAATGCTCAAATCCTTAGGCACCTCTATTCTCTTTTCTTCAGCGAACTTTAAAACCTCACTGGCAACCTCATCACTGCAGCAAAATACAGCAGTAGGGGGATTCTTCGAAGAAAATAATTCCTCTAACTTTGTCCAAGCTTCTTTGCGTGAAAAATTGGTAACCTTAATGTAGTCTTTGGAAAGAACTACCCCATTCTTCTCCAAGGCTGATTTATACCCGGCTACCCTCTCTTTGGCGCATTGAACACGTAAATCACCAGCAAGATGAGCTACTCGTTTATGCCCGTGATGAACCAAAAACTCTGTTGCCTCGTAAGCACCTTTAAAATTATTTACAGCAACACAATTTACATCCAAATCTTCTACCTGGCAATTTACTACTACCAAAGGGACATCCTCTTTAATCAACCTTTTAAGCTGTTTCTCATTCCCGATGATATCAGCCATGATAACTCCATCAATAAGAGAAGTCTTAAAGTTATCCTTACCCCAGAAAATATTAAGATGTAAATCAATACCCTTGGTTCCTAAAGAAGAGCCTACTTCCCGGATTATCTCCAAGGCATAAAAGGAATAAAAAATACCCTCATAACCTGGGATAATTAACCCAAAGGTATCAAGTTTTCCTCCGGCTAGACGACGAGCGTAGAGTAAAGGCTGGTAATTGAGTTCTTTTACTGCCTTTTCTATTCGTTGTCGGTTTTCTTCTTTTAGGGAAGCATTATTTAAGAAACGTGAGACGGTGGCAATAGAAACACCAGCTTTGCGGGCTACATCTTTTATGGTAATTTTGGAAGAAGACACCAGTACTACCTAGTTATGGTAATATCGCCCTCTTGGACAGTATAACCACCAACTACTTCTTTTATGTCTGCTGCGGAGATTTCCTTCCTTGTCTCGATAACTTCTGCGCTACCCACTTCTTTGTCTCCGCGTATGATTTTTAATGAAACGCCTGGCCTTAAACCAGAAGACTCCCCTATGTCTATAACTACGAACTTCTCTTCACGGTTTACAGCAATGATTTCCCCTCGCAACTCTTTTAATCCTGGAGCACCAGGCTTTACTACAATAGGAGGTAATTCTACTGAAGCTGACTCACTTGCTATAATTTTCTTTCCTCCTTCAATTGTCTGCTCAAGCTGATCTTGCAATTCTTCGAAAGCCATAGATTTCTCTTTCAAGATAGTACCAGCATCAGTAATTTTATCCTCTAGTTCATCTCTCTTGAATATAGCATCTTTAAGCGTATCTTGCAGTCTCATCAGATCTTTGTTGGCCATTATTAGTTCTTTCTTTAAATCTACATTCTCTTTGCGTAATTTCCTCACCTCATCAACGGCAGTTCCTCTTCCTTCTCTCTCAGTTACTAAATCCATGCTCATAATACGCAAAGTTCTTTCTTTAAATTTTATCTCCTCTAGAAGCCTTTTCTTCTCTTTAATCGCCTGATCTATATTAATACTTATCTCTTTATTCTCCTTGCTTAGCCTTGCCATCTTACTTTTTTCTTCAAAGAGAGTCTTACTTAAAATATCAAACTTGGCTTCTAAAGAAGCTCTGTTTCGAACGAAATCTGCCCAATGGTCTTCGGAAAGCTCGCCGGTTTCTGTCCTTTCTATCACCTGTATCTCGGGTCTAGAAACGCTCTTCACTTTCTCAACTAACTCGTCTCTTTCTTTGGATACCGACGACCATTTTGTTTTCCAACTTTCTATTCCTGCTTCGGCTTTGGAAAGTTCTTCCTTAACCATAGACAATCTGCGCTCGATATCAGCCTTTTCTTTTTCAATTTTGTTATATTTATATTTTAAATTGCTGTTTGCCTCGGTCAGACCAGTCTTTTCTTCTATTAGCTTCCCATTAGCAACTGTTAAGTTTTCGTTTTCAGTATAAAAAGTAAAGGCCACGTAGCCAACACCTAAGACAACTACTAAAAGAATTATAGGAATTATTTTCGATTTATCCATCGCACCCCCCTTTTAAAATGATTATAGCATATAAATTATTGCTGTCAATCCTTTTAGGAAAATATTTTTTTCGGGATTGAGCCATTTCTTCAAACAACTAGCCCCTAGGTGAAGTCCAT
>CAZHVO010000012.1:0-23645 GCA_964536195.1 uncultured Planctomycetia bacterium | reverse complement strand
TAAACCCAGTACCGCAAAATTCGCAGCAATTACTGCTTTGATTTTTGCCGGTCAAATGATGAATTTTTCAATCAGTGGCGGGACTTCCGGGCATTTAATTGGTGGTGTGCTTGTGGTTGTTCTACTGGGTGTTCCTTTTGGTATTTTGTCTATGGCTCTTGTTGTTGCTATTCAGTGTTTGGTCTTTTCCGATGGGGGATTTACTGTCTTAGGTGCAAATATACTGAATATGGCTATTATTGGAGCAGGGCTAGGGGGAGTCATCCGAAATGTTTTTGCGAAAAGGCTACCTTCAAACTCTCTTCAGTACATGGTAGGCTTAGGATTTGCAGCTTGGTTAGCGGTGATGATGGCTGCTTTTGCTTGCAGTATGGAACTGGCTATTTCAGGAACGATTCCATTTCGTACAGTGATAGGGGCAATGCTTGGCACTCATGCTTTAATTGGTATAGGTGAAGGGTTGATTACAGTAGTGGTATGCTTGGCATTAGCATCTAAATCTGTAAACATTTCTCAAAAAAGGTCTGTGGTGGTGCCATTAATGGCTTCTGGTATTATTGCAACGATATTAAGCCCTTTTGCCAGCGGATTGCCTGATGGGTTGGAATGGGTTGCACAGAAGTATACTTTTCTCCATGAGGCAGCGCCAACATTTGTAAGCCCTCTGCCTGATTATGCTGTCCCGGCAATCAGTAATGAAGTATTGACTACTGGGTTAGCAGGGATAATCGGGGTAATAATTACTTTTTTTATTGCTTGGATAGTGGCGAGATTTTTAAATAAGCCAAAACGGGTAAAAGCAACCGTATAGAAAGTAACTAGAAAGATTTTAGGAACAGGGCATTTAATTATTTCGATTAAGTGCCCTGTTTTTTTGTTTTTAGAAATTGTTTGACAAGCCTATTTCTATATGATACTATTAGTTATCTTGATTGTGATTCTATTCACAAAGTGCTATAGGGCTTTTTTTAGGTAACTTGCCACTATTAATAACTTAAAATTTAGGGTAGGATGCATTACATCTTTTTAAGTGATTTTGCTATATTTCTAGATATTTTAAAGAGGGATTATACTGTCTATTTGCCGGTAAAGAAAGGTGAACAACGTCTTTATCAGGAGTATGATTCTCCTGATGATGATATCGTAATCGGTGAAGTAAGAGCAGTAGAGCCATTAAAGTCTTTTTTCTTTCGAGCCAGAGAAGTAGTTGCTGAAGGCTTTAAAGATGAAGTTCCTGGCTTTGACAATAAGCCTTTAGCTATTGTTGGTGTTAAGGCCTGTGACCTTAAAGGGTTTAAGGTGCAAGATCATGTATTTAAAGAGCATGACTGCCAAGACCCTTTTTACGATAAAGCTCGAGAAGAAAATCTTATTATTTCTGCTGATTGTACCTGTGTAATTGATACTTGTTTTTGTCTAGCCCTAGGCTTAAAGCCTCATCCTCAAGAAAATTTCGATCTTAACCTATCTGAAGTCGAAGGTGGTTTTATTGTTGAATCTGGTTCTAATAAGGGCCAGGAGCTTATAAGTAAAAATTCTTCACTTTTTAAAGAGGCTAGTAAAGAAGCTATTGGGCAGAAGGATAAGCAAAGACTTGAGATAGGAAAAAGGGTAGAGGAAAATATTAAAGATAATGAGGTTCCTAATCAAGATAGCTTCGGTAGTATTATTGAGAAGAATTATGATGCTAGTATCTGGAAAGAAGAGGCTAGCACTTGTGTTGAGTGCGGAGCTTGCAATGTGATTTGCCCTACTTGCCATTGTTTTCTCTTGTACGATCAAAAGAATGAAGAAAATATGGCTCGGCTACGTATTTGGGATTCTTGCATGATAAAAGACTTTGCCAGAGTCGCCGGAGGGGCTAATCCCCGAGAGAGGCTCTGGATGAGATTACGGAATAGATTTGAAAAGAAGTTTGATTTCTTTCCCAAAGTTGCTGATTTTTATGCTTGTACCGGCTGTGGTCGGTGCATTTCGGCTTGTCCGGCAAAAATAGATATTAGAAAAGTATTAAAGAAATTAGTATCCAATGTCTAAATGTAAAAATCCTTATCGATTGATTAAAGCTGAAATTTTAGAAGTTATCGAGGAAACTCCTACTATAAAGACGGTAAGATTTAAGCCTGAAGAACCGATGAGCTTTTCTACTGGTCAGTTTATAGAGTTAACTATTCCCGGTGTTGGAGAGGCTCCTTTTACCCCTTCTTCGAAACCATCGGTAAAAGATTCAATGGAAGTTACTGTAATGAAAGTAGGTAAAGTTACTGAGAAAATCCATCAGCTTAAAAAAGGTGATATTATTGGCCTAAGGGGCCCTATGGGTCAAGGCTACCCTTTAGATAAGTTTAAAGGTAAAGAGATTTTGGTTGTTGGCGGTGGATGCGGTTTTGCTCCCTTGCGTAGCCTTATGTATGCGCTTTTTCAAATAAGAGAGGATATAAGCAAGTTGATTTTCAGAGGTGGATGCAAGAACCCCAAAGAGTTAGTTTATAGGGGTGAGGTTGGTGAATGGAAGAAAAAGAAAGATTTAGATTTAAAGATTACCGTTGATAGCGGCGACGATAGCTGGACGGGGCATGTAGGATTAGTAACTACTACCTTAGATGACTTAGGCATGGATTACAATGAGGGTATTGCCATTGTCTGTGGTCCGCCAATAATGATGAAGTTTGTTACTTTTAAACTGCTAAAGTTAGGTTTTAAAGACGAGAATATTTATCTTTCTATGGAAAAAAATATGTCTTGTGGTATTGGTAAGTGTGGTCATTGCAGAATCGGAACCTATTATGCCTGTAAAGACGGCCCCGTCTTTACCTATGATAAGATAAAGAATTTTCACGAAATTTGGGATTAAAATGAGTTTAAGCGCAGAACAATTACATCAAGGCAAGTTAAATCTAAATCCTAAGAAATCAAAGGATAAGCGATTGTTCGTTGATTTAGATCTTTGTGCTTCTGGTCAATGCAAGGAGTGTATACTTCAATGCAGCTATTATTATCATACCCAGAGTCCGGTGAATAATGGCATTATTTCGGTAGTTGAACTTGCTACTTATGCTCTTGTTTGCCGCAAATGTGAAGAACCTCATTGCGTTAATGCTTGTCCGGTTGAAGCTTTAGAGCAACAAAAGGACAAGGATAAATTATTAATTCGGCATAATATGCGCTGCATAAGTTGTAAATCTTGCTCGCATGCTTGTCCTTACGGTACTATATACCCTGAGCATGTTCCTTATTTGATCCATAATTGTGATTTTTGTTTAGATAGGAGAGGCGAGGAGAATGAGCCTCTATGTATAAAGAGTTGTCCTTATGGAGCTCTAAGTCTAAGGCAAGGAGATCTTGAGCTCGATGAGAATACTTTTTTAGTTGGTGATAATCTAATAGTTCATTCAACTCACTGGGATAGAGATAAAGTATGATTTATTTATTCTTTTTTTTAGTATTTGGTTTTTTGACAACAGCAGTTATTGGATTGTTGGCTAGTTGGATAGACCGTAAGGTGACTGCCCGGGTGCAATATAGAGTAGGGCCGCCACTATTGCAACCTTTTGTAGATATTATAAAACTTTTAGGGAAAGAAACTCTTATTCCTCGCGGTTCTTCTAAAACAACATTTTTGTTGGCTCCAGTTATTAGTTTAGCCAGTGTTATCTTAGTATCTACTATTTTGTGGGTAAATAATATTTGGCCCGGTAAAACCTTTTTAGGGGATTTGATCGTAGTGTTGTATTTATTAACTATTCCATCAACTTGCATGATTATTGGTGGTTTTGCTTCCCGAAATCCTTTAGCTAGTTTGGGAGCATCTCGGGAGATGAAACTTATTTTAAGTTACGAGTTTCCCTTTATTTTGGCAATATTAGTTCCGGTTATAAAATCTAACTTTTCTCTGCGTTTAGGTGAAATCGTAGCCTTTCAGATCCAAAATGGAGTGATCTTAGGGAGCTTATCGGGAGTATTAGCTTTTATTGTGTTGATAATGTGTATACAGGCAAAATTAGGTTTAGTTCCTTTTGATCTTGCTGAGGCTGAGACTGAAATAGTTAGTGGTCCTTTGATTGAGTATTCAGGAACAGGGTTGGCTATCTATAGGCTTACCAAGAATATGCTTTTGTTTGTCTTGCCATTCTTTTTAATAATTCTTCTTATTGGTGGTTTAAGGTTTAGCGGGATACATTTGCTTTTTGGGATATTAAAGTATGTTGGGATAGTTGCCCTTATAACAGTTATTAGAAATACCAATCCTCGGGTAAGAATTGACCAGGCAATGCGGTTTTTCTGGGGTCCAATGACTGTGATTGCTATGATTGCGGTTGTTTTAGCATTAATTGGGAAGTAAGATGAGTGTAAAACTAAAAGCACTATTAAAGTCACCTTGGGTTTTCCATATTTCTACCGGGAGTTGTAATAATTGCGATATAGAAGTGCTAGATTGCCTTACCCCTCGGTTTGACATTGAGAGGTTTGGGATACTTTTGGCCGGAAGCATAAAACATGCTGACCTATTGTTGGTCACCGGTTCCGGCAATCGGAAGTCAATGGAAATAGTGAAGAAATTATACGAACAAGCACCAAAGCCTTGTTTGGTTGTAGCGATTGGTGAGTGTGCTTTGTCCAGAGGTATGTTTATTCATAGCTATAATTGTCCGGTACCTGTAGATAAGGTTATACCGGTAGATGTTTACATACCAGGATGTCCGCCTAAACCGGAAGCAATTATTGCTGGCCTAGTTAAGTTAATTGAGAAGGTAAAGGGTACACTTAAGAAAAAGGGAAAATAATGAAGCGAGGAGACGTTTTAGAAAATATTAACCAAAGATTTAAAGAGGAGATTATTGACGTTATTGATAAGTCTTCTACTCGAGTATATATCGAGATTAAGCCTTGTTCTTTAGTTAAGGTAGCAAAATATGTTTTTGAAGAATTAGGGGCAAGATTTAATATTGCTTCTGGTCTGGATGTCCGTTCTCATATGGAAATTTTATATCACTTTATTTTTGAAGAGATAAATTTATTAATTTCTTTTCGAGTGAAGCTGGATAGGGCAAAACCAGAAATAGATTCTTTAACTCCGATATTTGAAGCGGCAAATTGGATTGAGCGGGAAATTTATGAGATGTTGGGGGTTAAATTTAAGGGTCATCCTGATTTAAGAAAGCTTTTCTTATCCGATGATTGGCCCGATGGTGTTCACCCGTTACGATGTGATTATAAAGAGTGGGACAGGAAAGCAATTCGAGATAGAGGAGTATAATGGCAAGAACAATAGTACCGATAGGGCCTTACCATCCCTTACAGGAAGAGCCGGAGTTTTTTACTCTTACCGTAGAGGGTGAGACAGTTGTCGCCGTTGATGTTGAGGTAGGTTATAACCATCGGGGGATAGAGAAGCTCTCAGAAATGAAGACTTTTGACCAATCTACCTTTGTTATTGAAAGAATTTGCGGCATTTGTTCTACTAGCCATCCTTTTGCTTATACCAGGGCGGTTGAGGATATTATTTCGATGGAGGTGCCCGAGCGGGCTAAGTATATCCGAACTGTAATTGCTGAGGGCGAGAGAATACACTCCCATCTTCTCTGGTTAGGTTTAGCCGGACACTTCCTAGGGTATAATACAGTCTATATGTGGGCTTGGAAGTTAAGAGAAGAAATACTAGATGCGATGGAAATCTTATCAGGAAATAGGAATAACTATGCGATGTTTAAGCCCGGAGGGGTAAGAAGAGATATAAAAGCTGATGATATACCAGTAGTTATAAAGAAGATTGATTCAATAGTGCCTACGATGATAATGCTTAAAAAAGCGGTTATCGATGATCCGGTGTTAGGCGCCCGGACTAAAGGTGTAGGTATTCTTAGTAAGGAAGATTCAATAAGATACTCCGCCCTAGGTCCAACTGCAAGAGCATCTGGCGTAGCTAGAGATGTGAGAAAAGACTCATCTTACGGAGCCTACGACAAGGTAGAGTGGGATATGATTGTAACTTCTAATGGCGATGTTTTTGATAAGCTAGTAGTTAGAGTTTTGGAGATTTTTGAATCAATAAAAATTATGAAAGAATGTTTACGGAGTCTTCCCAAAGGCGAGATAGACTCTAAGATTAAGAATATTCCTCCCGGGGAAGGTATCGGCTGCGTTGAAGCGCCGCGGGGCGAGTGTTTCCACTATGTAAGGAGTGATGGTACAAATAGACCGGTTCGTCATAAGGTCAGAGCGCCAACATTTATGAATCTACCAACTTATAAGGCAACTGTTGTTGGCCAGACAATTTCTGATGCTACGATAATTTTTGCTGCTATTGATCCTTGTTATTGTTGTACCGAGAGAATTGCGGTACGAAATGGTAAAGGTAAAAAGCTTTACAACGGAGAGGATTTGATTCGGCTTTCCCAAGAAAAAACAGAAAAGATCAGGGGAGGTTTAAAATGAAGGAAAAAATTAGTGAGAACCTTAAAAAAATGTCGATTATGGCATTAGAAATGGTTAATCTTGTATATCAAGGCTTAATGAAGAATGATGCCCATTATCTTGATAGGGCCTTAAACAAAGAGAGAATTTTAGATAATTTGGAAAGAGATGTAACGAATAGTGTAATCCAAATGTCTAAAAATTCTCAGGGCAAAGATTATCAGGATTTTATTTTTTTAGGTCAGGTTGCCCAAAATATAGAACGGATGGGGGATGAGTTACGTTCTTTGATGGAACGAATAGAGATAAAAATAAGTGAAAATCTTTTTTTTAGCGAGAAAGGATTAGAGCAGTATAAAGATGTTTTTGATAAAATGAGGAAATCAGCAACCTTAATCAATCAGTTTTTGCAAACTGGAAATAAAGATTTTTTGAGTGATATTCTTGAGAATGGCGATCAGATTAAGAAAGTAGTTGAAGAATACAGGAAGGAACACGTTGAACGTTTAACTAAAGGGTTGTGTGAAGTACGGGCGTCAAACATGTATTTTGACATGCTTGATTTTACCGGGAATGTCGCCCGTCATTGTACAAATATAGCGAGAATATATGCTGAATAATATCGGATTTGAATTACTTTTCCGGGCAGATGCTTTAGCCATTTTTATGGCCTGTGTTTCTGGGTTTGTGGGGTTACTTATAGTAATATATTCGATAGGATATATGAAGAAGTATCCTCGAAAGATAGAGTTCTTTAGTTTTATATTTGTATTTTTGTTTGCGATGATGGGGTTAATTTTTTCAGCAAATTTACTGCTTATGTATATTTTCTGGGAGATAACAGCATTTTGTTCCTGGCGGTTAATCGGTTTTTATCGCAAGGAAAAGGACCTGTGGTTTGCTGACAAAGCTTTTTTAGTAACTTTTTTTGGTGCTTCGCTTATGTTGGCCGGCTTAGTATTAATTTATATTAATTACGGAACATTCGATATGAGTGCACTTAAAGGAAGTCCGGTGAGTAATTTGATTTTTGTTCTTTTGATCTTTGGTATATTTTCTAAGTCGGCTCAGCTTCCACTGTCAAGCTGGTTGCCCGACGCTGGAGTTGCTCCTTCTCCGGTTACTGCTCTTCTCCATGCTGCGGTACTAGTAAAAATAGGTGTGTATGCTTATGCTCGATTTTTTTGCGAAGTTTTTGTTATTTCTGATATAGCTAAAGTCGGCCTTTTAGCTGTGGTTATGCTATCTGGCTTTGTTGCGGCAATGAGTGCTTTAAAAGAGAATAATATAAAGAAAATATTAGCTTATTCTACAATAAGCCAATTGGCTTATATTTTTTTAGGTTTTATTGTTAATAGTGCTATGGCAATTGGCGCCGCTCTTTTATATATACTGGTACATTCAGTAGGAAAAGCAGGATTATTCTTAACAGTAGGTATTGTTGAACAAAAAACTCATACTAAAGATTTAGCTAAGCTTGGGGGGTTGATGAAGTTTATGCCCATGGTGTCTCTAGCCTTTTTATTAAGCGCTTTTTCTATTATTGGACTTCCGCCTTTCGGAGGATTCTTTAGTAAATTTTATGTTGTTTTAGCAACGGCACAGGCCGGTTATCGATTGTTAGCTGTTGTTGCAATACTAACTGCGTTTATAACCCTTCTATATTTAATGCGTCTTTTTAACGGTATTTTTCTCGGTGAAGTAAAAACACCGATCAAGGGTTCAATTCCTTTAACTATGAGTACGGTAGTATTGATTTGCGGTATCATTTCTTTGGCAATTGGTATTTTTATTAAATATCCTTTAGGATTAGTGAATTCCATTGGTTTGGTTTTAAACAAATAAAATGAAACTTTCATTATTCTTTATAGTTTTTTCTTGGATTTTAGGCGGATTAATTCTTTTTTATTCTGCCTGGTTCATGAAAGGTAAAAGGCGGAAGTTAGAATATTTCTTATATACCTTCTTAACGCTTGTATGCGCTACCGGAGCATTCATGGCGGATAACTTTATGCACTTTTTAGTTTTTTGGGGTAGTTTGCTGGTTCTTTTATATGCAATACTTAGCTTAGGTTCGTTTAAGACTGCTTCTTCTGCCCTAACGATTGTCGGGATAGGTGATTTTTGTCTTATTTTGGGAGTTAGTTTTCTGATCGTGATTACAAAGGGATTTTCGATGAGTGGATTTAGCCCTGTTCCCACAGACACTTTCTTTAATTCTTTTGTTTTCTTATTGATTGCTTTCGGAGCAATGGCTAAAGCCGGCGTATTTGGTTTTCATAATTGGATAATAGATGCTGCCGAGACCAACTCTTCAGTAACCCTAGCCTTTTTGCCGGCAAGTTTAGACAAGTTTTTAGGTATTTATCTTTTCGTACGGGTTTGCCGAGATTTTTTTATTGTCAGCCCGGTTTTAACCGTCATCCTTATGGCTATTGGTGCCTTTACGATTTTGGCGGCAGTATTGCTGGCCTTGGTTCAACATGACCTTAAAAAGCTTTTAGCTTATCATGCAGTAAGCCAGGTTGGGTATATGGTTTTAGGCATTGCTTCCGGAACCATTCTGGGTTTAGTCGGAGGCTTATTTCATATGGTCAATAATACTATTTATAAATCTTGTTTATTTTTAAGTGCCGCAAATATTAAACATCGGCTTGGCAAAACAGAGCTTTCCTGTTTAGGAGGGTTAGATAAATTAATGCCGGTTACTTTTGGATGCACCTTGATTGCTTCGCTTTCAATTTCCGGGATACCCCCTTTCAATGGGTTTGTTTCCAAGTGGTTAATTTATCAGGGTTTGATACCAGAAAGTATTTCCATTGTTTCTGTTTTTAAAATAGTATTTTTAGTTATTGCTATGTTTGGTTCAGCCCTTACTTTGGCTAGTTTTGCAAAGCTGCTCTACAGCGCTTTTTTAAGTAAGAGGCCTAAAGAAATAAGTAAATCAGTTAAAGAAGTACCTTTCATGATGCAACTTCCGATTATTATTATGAGCATTCTTTGTGTGCTTTTTGGAGTGTTTGCCGAGAGATTGATTATTAAACCGTTTTTTAGCCCTATTTTTAATAGCCCGATAGTCTTTACTGGGGTGTGGAAACCAGGATTAGCTACTTTGCTTATATTTATTGGTATTATTATTGGGGTAGTTATCTATCTCGTTGGCAAGATTTCATTTCGTACCACTGATATGTTTATCGGTGGTGAAAAAATAGAAGATAGTAGGATTTCCGGAACCGATTTTTACCTTACTGTTAAAGGTACCCAGCCGGTTAAGTTTTTTTACTGGTTGGAAGAAAAAGGGTGCTTTGATTTTCATAAACAGGTTGTAGGAGTTATGAAATTCTTAGCTAATATTTTTTATTACGGTATTGATAGACTTATTAATTTAATTACTAATGGCTTGGGAAAGCTTGTTTTTGCGGTCAGCGGAGGGTTTAAGCGGTTCCATACTGGGTTACTTGATCATTACGTAGCCTGGATTCTTTTAGGGCTGGTTATAATTTTAGGAGTATTATTCCGATGCTTGAACTGTATTTAGTTATGGCATTCATGTTGATTGGGGCTGTTGTTGCTGTTGGTCTGCGTGGTTTGCTTTCTAGCGTGATAGCAGTAGGCGCAATTGGCTTAGGTTTATGCGTTATGTTTTTATTACTTAAAGCTCCGGATTTAGCCATTACTCAACTTGTGGTTGAGATACTTATGTTAATTATTCTCATAAGAGCAACAATAGGCAGAGGTGTTTCGAGAATTAAAGACCGTTCAAGTGTTTGGGTATTTATATCATTCTTTATTTTTTCAGCCGCATTTATTCTAGCAGCTTCTATGGCTATTAAAGAATTACCAATGTTTGGACAAGAGCTGATGAAAGTGTCAAAATTTTACGTTGATAATGCACTTCTTAAAACTGGCGCAGCAAATATCGTAACAAGTATTATTTTAGATTTTAGAGCCTATGATACTCTTGGTGAAACAACAGTTCTTTTTACTTCTGTAATTGGTGTGTTGGCGCTTATGCGTCGTAAAGGGAGGAAGAAAATTAATGAACGGGATGAGCCTGATAGTTAAGCGTGTTACTAGATATACGGTAGGGTTAATATTACTTTATGGTATTTATATTGTTTTTCATGGCCATCTTACACCTGGTGGTGGCTTTGCCGGTGGGGTCATTATTGCTTTAAGTTTTATCCATCTTGTACTGGCTTTTGGTATTCGTTCGGCTAAAAAAAGTATTCCTAAAAGGCTTATTTCTATTGGAGAGTCTTTAGGGGGATTGCTTTTTCTTTGTATCGGGCTTATCGGTTTAACCGGAGGGTTTTTCTTTTTGAATTTTTTTGCTAAAAAGGGCGAGCCATTCACTCTTTTAAGTGCTGGAACAATACCTTTATGTAATATCGCTATTGGTCTTAAAGTTGGAACAGGTCTATTTGCTATTTTTATGGCTTTGGCAGTATTTAAATTAACAAAAGAAGAGGATAAGCAATGATTATTTTATTAATGGATATTGTTCTTTTTCTTATAGGGTTTTATGCTCTTGTCACCAAGCGTAACTTGATTAAAAAAGTTATTGGCTTTGGGATTATGGAGTATGCTTTAAATTTATTTTTTATCCTTGTTGGTTACAGGGTTGAGGGGCAGGCTCCGATTTTAAGTCAGAATAATCTTATCGGAGATATTTTTGTTGACCCTTTGCCTCAGGCTTTGGTGTTGACCTCAATTGTTATAGGTTTAGGGGTAACAGCGCTTATGGTTTCTTTATGCATAAGGCTTTATCAGCGTTATGGAACTTTTGATATTGACCAGATAAGGAGACTCAAAGGATGAATGCTATAGTGGTTTTTGTAGCTTTACCGCTTTTTGCAGCTTTTAGCTTGCCGATAATAGGCCGGTTTTGGAAGCGAGGTCTTGATGCGGTTAGTTTGTTGGTAACGGCTTTACTCTCATTATGCGCTATTTATTTTGTAATTTTTTCTAACTCTTTACCTCAGGTTTATCCAATCGGTTTTTGGCCGCCGCCGCTGGGTATCAGCTGGCTTTTAGATTCTTTGAGTCTTTTTATGCTTTTAGTTATCAATTTGATTACTTTTTTTGTATCGATGTATTCGATTAATTATATGGAGCAGTATACGAGCAAGTGGCGTTATTATACTCTTTTGATGTTAATGCTCGCTGGTTTAAACGGAGTAGTTCTTTCAGGAGATATATTTAATCTTTATATATTCTTAGAAATTACTGCCATATCCAGCTACGCTTTGGTTGCTTTTGGAACTGGAGCCGAAGAATTGGAAGCGTCGTTTAAGTATATGGTTTTAGGAAGTATTGCTTCGGCTTTTATACTTATTGGTATTGCTTTTTTGTATGCTAAAACATCAACATTAAATATGTTTGATATGGCAAGTGTTTTAGCCGGATCGCCTTTCAATTCTGCCTCCTTGCTTTTTGTTTCAGCGCTTTTTATTACCGGATTTGGGATTAAAGCTGCGCTTGTTCCTTTTCATGCTTGGCTGCCTGACGCACATCCTACAGCTCCGGCGCCAATATCAGCTATGCTTTCGGGATTAGTAATAAAAACAATTGGTATCTACGCTCTTGTGCGTATATTATTTAATGTTTTTTCTCTAAATATAATTACTTCAGAAATTCTCTTGACCCTTGGGGGAATTTCGATGTTTGTAGGTGTAATTTTAGCTATAGGTCAATGGGATTTCAAGCGTCTGTTGGCTTATCACTCAATAAGTCAAATCGGTTATATTATTTGCGGTATTTCTTTAGGAACACCTCTTGGAATAGCCGGAGGCCTATTTCATCTTTTTAATCACTCAGTTTTTAAATCGCTTTTGTTTCTTAATGCCGGGTCTGTTGAGTATGCTACCGGAACACGTGATTTAAAGAAATTATCCGGGCTCCAGGAGAGTATGCCCTGTACTTCTTGGACATCTATGATTGCTTCTCTTTCTATATCCGGTGTCCCCCCTTTATGTGGTTTTTGGAGTAAATTGATTATTATTGTTGCTTTGTTCCAAGCCGGAAAGTTTTTCTATGGAGCTTTAGCTATTTTAGTTGGGATTATTACTCTAGCTTCGTTCCTTAAGGTTCAGAAGTATGTGTTTTATAGAGAAATAGAAAAAATCACTAGCAAGATAAGGAAAATTCCGGCTTTTATGTGTTTAGCTATGGTTGGTTTAGCTGTTTTGTGTATTCTAATCGGTGTAGGCTTTAAGCCAGTACTTAATAAATTAATAAATCCGGCCGCAGAGGTTTTGGTTAAAGGCAGAGGTTATTTTATAGAACTTTTAAATACATATGGTGCGAACTAAATCTAAAGTCATTACTTTTTTTGTTGCCCTTTTTGTTTGGGTGCTTCTTTCTTGGGAGTTAAGTCTTACGGCTATAATTGTCGGGATAGCTGTAGCCTTTTTAGTCTCTTTAGCCAGTGGGCACCTTTTTACCGACTATCCTCATAAATTAATACAGCCGCGGCGATATCTCTATTTTTTATTATATGTGTTGATATTTTTAAAAGAGTGCCTTAAGGCAAATATTGACGTGGCTTTAAGAGTTACTAGTCCTTATATGCCGATTAACCCTGGTATTGTAAAGGTTAAAACACGCCTTAGATCAGAAGCAGCTTTAACCTTTTTAGCGAATTCTATTACACTTACTCCAGGAACTCTTTCAGTTGATATAGAACAGAAAAGTGGGACGATTTATGTACACTGGATAGATGTCAAAGGTAAAGATTTGGCTAAGGCAACCGATTATATTGTTAAAAAATTTGAGAATGTTATCGAGAAGGTGTTTGAATGATTCTTTTTAGATGGTTGTTAGGAGTCTTGGCTTTTATTGTAGCAGGCGTAATTATTATTTTTTCTCAGATGCCTTTGTATCTTAAATTCTTGCTGCCGCTTTTGCTCGCGGGTTTTATGGTTCTGTTTCGTTTGATTAAAGGGCCTACTGCGGCAGATAGAGCTGTTGCATCTGATGTTTTGGGCATTTTAGTTGTAGGCATTTGTGCGATATTTACGATTTCTACCAGAAAATACTGGTATATGGATATTGCTATTGCTTGGGCGCTTCAAAGCTTTATCGGTGTTCTTGCTTTAGCTAAATATTTAGAAGGAAGAGATTTTGATGATTGAATCAATAGGTTATTTTTTTATTATTGTTGGTATATGTTTTGATATTTTAGGGTGCATTGGGCTGGTACGTTTGCCCGATGTCTATAATCGTCTTCAGGCTTCTACTAAGTGCGTTACTCTTGGTACTTGCGGAATAATGTTTGGTGTTTTTCTGCTGTTAGGTTTCAACGAAGGGGGAGTTAAAGCTTTGTTGGTAATAGTATTTCTACTTTTAACTGCTCCTACTGCCGCCCATGCTTTGGCCAGAGCAGCTTATAAAAGTGGTATAAAACTTTGGGATAAAAGCTCTGTTGATTACTACAAAGAAGCAAAGGAGTTTCAGGAATGAAATTACCTAAATTCAGAGAACTTAAAGAAGCCATAAGAGCCTTGATAAAGGGCCCCTATACTTCAAAGTTTCCCGCAGAGCCGCATAGGCCTCATCCTAATTTTAGAGGACAGCCTAAGTTTAATCAAGACAAGTGTGTGGGTTGTGGGGGATGTAAGGAGGTTTGTCCGGTAGAGGCGATTGATTACATAGATATCGTTGATGATAAAGATAATCCCCGAAGAGTTATGATTCATTATACTGATACCTGTATATTCTGCGGTCAATGTGAAGCTGCTTGTATTGCCGACAATGAGGGTATTAAATTATCTACTGATTGGGAGCTTTCCTTTTTCAATCGCAACAAATCTGATGAACGAATAGAGAAAAAGCTACAGCTTTGTGAGGTTTGCGGTAAACCTATTGCTTGTTGTGATCACCTAGAATGGATTGTGAAGAGGATAGGGGAGCTTAGTTTTTCCAACCCGACGTTATATCTCACTCGCCTTAAAAGTCTGGGAATAGTAGACGATAATATTATATCTGCCTTAGCTGTCCAGGGGCGTTCTGACCGAGTAAAGATTCTTTGTGCTAGCTGCAGAAGAAAGACTACCCTGATTATTTAATTGAAGTAAAAATGAATTTAAAAGATATACTTAAAGGAAAGGTTATTATCGTTGGTATCGGGAATATTATCCGTGGCGATGATGGATTTGGTCCAAAGCTTATTGAAAATATAAAGAACAAGGTTAAGGTAGTGTGTTTGGATGCCGGAGTAGCGCCGGAAAACTACCTTGGTAAAGTTATTAAAGAGAATCCCGATACAATTTTGATTGTTGACGCTGTTTGTTTAGGCAAGAATCCTGGTCAGTATGAGATTTTAAAGGGAGAAGATATAGAAAAGTGCGGATTCACTACTCACGATATTTCTCCGGTAATGTTTATGGAGTACTTAACTAATCAAACAAAAGCTAATATTTACATGCTTGGGGTTCAACCTAGAGGTATCGAATTAGGTTCAGAGATGTCCGAGGAGCTTAAAACTATATTAGATGAATTATCAGGAAAAATTTTGGAGGTAGTTAATGCATGAGACCCATTTAATCGAGCCAATCATTAAAGGAATAGTCAAACATGCCAAAGAAGAAGGAGCAAAAAGCATAACTAAGCTAAGGGTAAAGATTGGAGAGCTTACCGGTGTTAGGGAAGAGTCGTTTCGCGAAACCTTTAACCTTTTAGCTAAGGGGACCATACTTGAAGGTGTTGAGCTGGAGATTATTTTTTTCCCGAGTACCCGCATAGAAGTTGTTTCCTTTGATTGTGAGTAGGAGTAAAGAAGATGTGTTATGCAATCCCTGGAAGGGTAAAAGAGATAAGAGATAAGCAGGTTGTAGTTGATTATTTCGGTGAAGAGAAAAAAGCAATTAATGAATTTTACGATATTGTGGTTGGAGATTATATCTGTGCTCAAGGCGGCTTTGTAATAAAAAAAGTCAAAGAAGATGAAGCCAAAGAGATTTTATCAGCCTGGGGTGAGTTGTTTTTCCAGCTTCAAGATGTTGATCTGCGTCTTTCGCGTATAGATCCGAAAGATAAGAGCAGGGATAAGAGATTACATTTTATTTTAGATAAAGCTCTAGAGAATATCTCTTTAAAAAAAGAAGAGCTAGAGTATTTACTTGACTTAGAGGATCCAAAATCTTGTCAACTTTTTTATAAATCTGCAAACTTTC
Source organism: uncultured Planctomycetia bacterium (assembly GCA_964536195.1). Lineage (GTDB taxonomy): Bacteria > Omnitrophota > Gorgyraeia > Duberdicusellales > 4484-171 > Susulua. Next base: position 8,055 of record CAZHVO010000012.1, on the reverse strand, counting down.
TGCGTCAGAAGTACCACAAAAATTCCTGTTGTGTTCATGGGATAATTGAAATTTCGAATTATTGTAAGCGTCGGTGTACTTATTGTGGTATATCAGCTCACAATAAAGAGCTCATGCGTTATCGGATGAGTCCTGATGAGATTATTGAAACTTCTGTTGAAGCAGTAGATAAATATGGATTTCAGGCTCTGGTTTTACAGAGTGGAGAGGATCCAGGGTATAGCGTAGAGGAATTAGCTGATATTATAAAGAAGATTAAAGAAAGAGTAGCAGTATTAATTTGTATTAGTTTTGGCGAAGTTGGATTAGAAGGGTTAGAGAAACTTTATCTTGCCGGAGCAAGAGCTATATTGATGCGTTTTGAGACCTCAAACCCAGAGATCTTCTCCCAGGTCCATCCTGGTCAAAAACTTGAAACTAGATTAGAGCATATCCGTAAAGCTTATGAGTTAGGTTATCTGATTATGACTGGTGCGCTTGTTGGTTTACCCGGCCAGAGTAATCAGGATATTATAAATGATATTTTTTTAGCTAAAAAACTAGGTGCTGAGATGTATTCTTTTGGTCCTTTTCTGCCGCATCCTCAAACTTCTTTAGCAAGTGCTAAAAGTCCTGTCAAGGAGAAGATTTTAAAAACTTTGGCTTTAGCTCGGCTTATTGATCCTGAAGGAGCCAAAATACTAGTAACAACAGCCTTAGAGACATTAGCCCCAGATACTCGTAGAGAAGGTTTATTAGCTGGAGCAAATTCTTTAATGCTTAATGTTACTCCGATTAAATATCGCAAGCTTTATGAGATTTACCCTAATAAGGCTTATAATAAGGAGTTAGTAGAGAGGCAAATCGATCAGGCAATAGTCTTACTTAAATCTTTAGGCCGGGCTCCTACAGATTTAGGGGTAAGCGGGGTAAATTAGAAGATGGAGAAAAGAAATAATAAAAATAGTTTTTCTCCGGAAACAATTAAGCGGCTTAGTCTATACCTGCGTAATTTAAGGAGACTAAAAGAGCAAGACATAGATATTATTTCGTCTCGAAAGCTGACTACATTCTTGAATGTTACTCCCGATCAATTTCGGAAAGATCTTTCTTTTTTTGGCGGTTTTGGCAAAAGAGGTGTTGGCTATAATGTTGAGAAGTTGACCAAAGAAATAGAAAATATACTGGGGGTAGATAAGGAGCGGAGTATTGCTATAGTTGGCATAGGAAAGTTAGGAAGTGCTCTTTTAGGTTTTGAAGGATTTTCTAAATTTAATATTAAAATAGCTTCAGCTTTTGATGTCAATAAAGATAAAGTTGGTAAGGAGAAAAAGGGAGTCAAGATTGACCACATAAAATATATGCGGGATATTGTTAAGAAAAATAATATTAAAATTGCCATAGTTTCCACACCGCCTGAGGTTGCCCAGGAAGTTGCTGAGGGATTAGTTTCTTCAGGTATAAAAGGTATTTTAAATTTCGCACCAATAGTGTTAAAAGTGCCTCCGACAGTATCAGTGTCGAATGTAGATATGGCCTGTGAACTGGAGAGTTTAATTTTTTTGGCCAAGAGAAGGCAAAAGAATTCGGGGGTAAAGAGATGAGCCCAGATTTAATTTCAACAGATTCTTGGGTAAAAGAGCGTATCAAGAGCGATCAGGTTGAAAAATATCTTGATAATGGTAAGCATTTTATCAATCAAGAATTAATTAATCAGGCTTTGGCTTCGAAAGTTAAGCCTTCAAAAGAAGAAATCGAGGATATTTTAGATAAGTCTTTGGCTATTGAGACTTTAGAACTTAACGAAGTGGCAACTTTGCTAAAAGTTGAGGATAAGGAGTTGTGGGTTAGAATGACTCAAGTTGCCAAAGAGGTAAAGAGGAAAGTTTATGATAACAGAATAGTTACTTTTGCTCCTTTATACATGGGTAATCTCTGCGTAAATAATTGTCTTTATTGTGGGTTTAGAAAAGATAATCTTAATGTCCAGAGGAGAGTACTTAATTTGGATGAGGTAAAAAGAGAAACCGAAGTTTTAGCCGGTAAGGTCGGCCATAAGCGTTTGATAGTAGTTTATGGAGAACATCCCGAGACTGACATAGATTATATTAGTTCAACCATAAAAACAATTTATGGAGTCAAAACAAAGACCAAAAATGGCTATGGCCAAATCCGTAGAGTTAATGTCAATGCTGCGCCTTTGTCTATTGAAGAACTTAAAAAATTAAAAAAGGCTGGAATTGGGACCTATCAGGTATTTCAAGAAACCTATCACCCCAAGACTTACCATAGTGTTCATCCTAAAGGAACCTTGAAATCTGATTATCAGTGGAGATTATATTGTATGCACCGGGCATTTGAGGCTGGTATTGATGACGTTGGCATTGGTGTTCTTTTTGGCTTATATGATTGGAAATTTGAAGTTTTAAGTCTTCTTCTGCATTCACGAGAGCTAGAAGCAAGGTTTGGTATTGGGCCACATACAATTTCTTTTCCTCGTCTTGAGCCAGCAGCTATGACGCCTTTTACCCAAGAATCTCGTTATAAGGTAAGCGATGAGGATTTTAAAAAGCTGATTACAATTATACGGTTAGCTGTTCCTTATACTGGGATGATTATTACTGCTCGAGAAAATGCCCAGATGCGAAGAGAAACTATTCCTTTAGGCTGTACTCAGACTGATGCTTCTACTCGTATTGGTATCGGCGCCTATAGTGACTGCTATAGGGAACAAGAAGGTCAAAGACAACAATTTTTCTTGGGAGATACCAGGAGTTTAGATGAGGTAATAAGGGAATTGTCTTGTGCCGGTTATATTACTTCTTTTTGTACTGCTGGTTACCGCTGTGGAAGAACCGGCAAGTGCATTATGGAACTCTTAAAGACCGGAGAGGAGGGCAAACTTTGCAAATTAAATGCAGTGCTTACCTTTAGAGAGTGGTTAGATGATTTTGCTACTGAGGAGACCAAAGTTGTTGGTGAGGCGATTATTGATAAAGAGTTGGCAGAGATTAAATTCCTTATGCCAAAGACCTACCCGAAGGTTATTGATTATTATCAGAGGATTAAACAAGGCGAGAGAGATCTTTACTTTTAATAAAAGGTGAATATATGGAATATAGAAAGTTAGGAAGCTCTTCATTAGAGGTTTCAACTATTTGCTTAGGCACTTGGGCTTTTGGTGGAGATAAGTGGTGGGGTTATCAAAAAGATGAAGATTCTTTAGCAGTATTAGAAGAGGCCTTGGCCAGAGGGGTTAACTTTATTGATACTGCTCCCGTTTACGGCCGGGGGCATTCCGAAGAGGTTATCGGCTCTTTTCTCGCTCAAGGCAAGAACCGAACCGAGATAATTTTAGCTACCAAGGTAGGATTACGCTGGGAGGGCAGAAGTATTTTCCACGATCTATCTAAAAAGAGAATGCTTCAAGAGATAGATGATTCCCGAATACGCTTAAAAACAGATTATTTTGACCTTTACCAAGTGCATTTTCCCGATCCCGGAACTGCGATTGGCCAGACTGCTGAGCTAATGTATAAATTTTACCGGGAAGGTATCATCAAGGCAATAGGAGTGAGTAATTTTTCTGCGGACCAGATAAATAAGTTCAAAAAATACTCGCCCATTCATAGCCTGCAGCCCCCTTATAGCATGTTTGACCGCAAAATAGAGGATGATATCGTACCCTACTGTGTCGAGAACTCGATCAGTATCATTACTTATGCGCCTTTATTCAGCGGCTTATTAACCGGAAAGTTCTTTCTTGATGGCGCAAAGGTTCCCGGGGATATCAACCGGAAGATGAAGAATGAAGATTTGGAAGAGCCGTGTTTCTCAATAAACAAAATAACTCTTCTTAAATTAAAAGAAATAGCTGATAAATATGGAAGAACTTTAGCTCAATTAGTATTAAATTGGAACTATAACCGGAAAGGAATAACCTCAGCTATCGTCGGAACCAGAAAACTTGCTCAATTATATGATAACTTAGGTAGTGTTGATTGGAGGATTAGCCGAGAAGATTTAATAGCAATAGAGGATATCTTAGCCCAGAGGCTCAGTGAGATTGAGAAGGCCGAAGAAAAGGTATGACAATACTTATAACCGGAGCTACTGGGTTTATTGGTAGGAACCTAGTAGAGGGTCTCTTTAACAAGGGCGGACATACTCTTCTTTGTCTAGTAAGAAATCCCCAAAAAACAAAAGTCTTAGAACGTTTTGGAGTTAAACTTATCTATGGTGACGTTACTGATAAAGCTTCCTTAGATAAACTCCTCAATTATAAAATCGAGGTTATATTTCATAATGCTGCCTATGTAGGAAATAAGAACCCCAAGCTTTTACATCAAACCAATGCATTAGGTAGCGAAAACATTTGCGAATTAGCCTTAAAACTTGGGGTAGAAAGACTTATTTATACTAGCTCAGTAGCTGTTATAAGCGGAAACCCTCAAGTGCCTCTCACTGAAGACCTACCCTTTAAAGCTACCAATACTTACGGTGAGTCCAAGATTGAAGCTGAAAAAGTAATTCTTAACTATAGAGAAAAGGGTCTGAATATAGTGATCGTCCGTCCCCCTATGGTTTATGGGGAAGACGAACCTCATATGCTGAAAGTCTTACTTTTTATCACTAAGTACAGGCTTTTTCCTTTAATTGATAAGGGAAAGGCTAAGTTTCACCTTGGTTATGTCAAGAATGTTGTTGAAGCAATGATTTTTTTATTGAATAAGCAAGAGGCCTTAGAAGGTTCTTTTTTTCTTGGCGATGAGGAGGTTCTTACAGTAAGAGAGGTATTTGATTCTTTTGCTAGAGTTTTAAAGGTAAAACCATTACCTAATCTTCCGACTTGGCTAAGACCAATAGTAGTAAACCTGCCCTTTGTCGGTAGAAAAATAAGTTTCTTTTCCAAGGACCGAGTTTATAGTTTAGAAAGAATAAAGTCTTTAGGTTTTGGGGCACCCTTTAAGACTAGAGAAAGCCTGGCTAAGAGCGTTCAATCTTTTTTAAGGAGTTGATCTATGGAAGATAAAAAAGTACTGGCTTTTGATTTAGGAAGAGTTCTATTTGACTTTGATTACAATATTGCCTTAGAGAAGATAAAGAAAAAGATTGGTATACCGGTTGAAGAGGTGATTAGAGAGTTGTTTGAAAATGACTTTGGATTAAGCTTTGAAAAGGGAGAAATTAGCTCTGATCAATTTTACTTTCGTTTCAAGAATATTTTTAAAGCGACTTTAAGCTATGAATGTTTTGTTGATGTTTGGTCTAAGATATTTTCGCCTAAGAAAGACGTGATAGATCTAGTAAGGTATCTCAAGGGGAAATATCCTCTGTACCTTATTTCTAATATCAATGAACTTCATTTTGAATACCTCTTTAAGGAATACCAAGAGGTTTTTTCCCTTTTTAATGAGTTAATTCTCTCCTATAGGGTTAAGTCAGTTAAGCCTGAGCAAGCAATCTATCAGGTCTTGAAAGATGCAGCCGGCGTAGACTTTCAAGATATAATCTACATCGATGACCGTCAGGATTTAATTACCAAAGCTAAAGACTATGGCCTACAATGCTTGCAATTTACTAGTTTTGATCAATTGCTTAGGGATTTAGAAGATCTCGATGTTTCTGTTAGCTAGCAGTAATCAGCAGGAAACCGTCTCCAGAGCTATAGGGTGTACCTTTGCAGACGTCCTACTTTACCCCTAAAATAGGACGTCTACTATACTACTATATCTGTGAAGAGGGGGGGGTATGTATTAATTCCCACTTGACATATTTCCCACAATATGCTATATTTTAGGTGGAGGTAAAAACAATGAAAATAAGCGAAAATTTTAAAGAAATGGGGATTGCCAGGATCGATGCTAAAAACAGGGTTACTTTAGGAACCTTGCTTAGGAGATTTAAAATATTATTGGGTATTCCAATCAATGATTTTGAAACTTTCATTGGTGACAAAGGAGATATATTGCTTAGGCCCAGGACAGCAATACCAACTAGAGAGCTGTGGATGCACGAGAACTCCGAAATTAAAAAAGATATACTGGAAGGCATTAAGGATATTGAGGAAGGACGGTTTACGAAAGTAAAAGATGTAGGTAAATTCTTAGATGAGCTATGACTTTCGTGCTTGATATCTCCGGCAAAGCCAAAAAACAAATTAAAAGCCTTAAGGAAGATGCCGGCCTTACAAAACGTTATAAGGCGGTATCCCATGCTCTTAGGCAATTAGCTGCTAACCCGAGACATCCTAGCTTGGAGACTCATCCTATCGAATCTCTATCTGGGCCTAACGGCGAAAAAATGTTTGAGGCATATGCTGAGGACAAGACTCCTGCTGCCTATCGTATTTTTTGGTGTTATGGCCCAGACAAAGGCACGATTCATATTGTATCCGTTCAGAAACATCCCGATTAAACTCCGGGAGTTAAATTCAACACATTTCAACTTTCAACTTTCAACTTTTAACTTTTATCTTGCTTTTTCAGGCACCTCGAAATACAATATTATAAGTAAGGACTTTAAGTAATTTTTTGATAAAAAAAAGGGAGTTGACCCCTTTAAAGGAGGTTTTTATGAAACTACCTATTAGATTTGCTTTATTGGCTGCTTTCTCTTCTCTCTCTCTCTCTCTGCTAACCATAACACCTGCTTATGCCAGTGACGTAGATATTTATAACGTTTCCCTTCAGAATGTTAATACCACCAACGATACAGTAGACGTCAGGTTTGATTTGGCCCAGGATAATGTAATGACTGCCGGTACCGATGCCAATACGGCAGCCTTTTACGACCGGGTCTGGATATTCGTAAAGTACTCTACCGACTCCGGAGTTACCTGGAATCACGCTACACTTACTACCGGCGGTTCGATAACAACTTATGCCAGCGAAATAGGTATATCAGCTGATGGAATGGGCGCTTTTTGCTCTCCAGGCACCAACCAGACTGTACGCTGGAACTACGGCACCGGCGGCGACGGACTTGCCGATAATGTCACTGCCCAGGTCCGGGTCTTTGCAATTGAGATGGTCTTGATTCCTACGGGGCAGTTCTACGCAGGTGACACTTCGTCTACAGACCGAATAATGGATAAGGATGATGACGCTTCGGCATTAATAAGCACAACCGCTAATGTAATATATTCGGCCGATACTAATTATGACGATGCCCAGTTTGGCAAGAGCGGTGACGGTATATTAGTCGATGGAGACGGCGGCATTGACGAAGACGGAACAACCACAATAAGCAATGCTAACTATCCTACCGGGTACGGTGCATTCTACATGATGAAATACGAGATTTCTCAGGCTCAGTATGTTACTTTTCTCAACACTTTAACCCGGGCCCAACAGCAAACCAGAACTTATACCAATGTTACTACCGACGACATTACCAATGTCTTTGTAATGAGCAACACAGCCACTATATCTTACCGCAGCGGTATTGCTTGCCCTGGTTCAGGTAACGGAACCACCGACCCTATCACTTTTGGAGTTAACGGTGACAGCGACGGAAACTTTAACGAATCCGACGACGGCCAGTGGCGGGCGGCAAATTATCTATCCTGGATGGATGTTTGCGCTTATGCTGATTGGGCTGGACTTAGGCCATTTACTGAGCTTGAATTCGAAAAAGCCTGCAGGGGCGGAGGGGTGACTGCCGTAGCCGGTGAATACGCCTGGGGAAACACAACTATAGATTACTTTTTAGACCTTGCCAATGACGGAACAGCCACTGAAGCAATAGGCGCGACCAGAGCAAACGCCAACTGTAATTATTCAAGAGCTGCTCCTGACGGCCCTGTCCGCTGTGGTATGTTTGCTACCGGTTCTTCCAGCCGTCAGGTTGCCGGAGCCTCCTACTACGGAGTCATGGAGCTCTCAGGAAATCTTTGGGAACGTCCGGTTACCATAGGCACTGCAACCGGCAGAGCCTTTGCTGGTACACACGGAGATGGTTCTTTAGCTACTAACGGTAATGCCAATAATTCAGATTGGCCCGGTTATGTTACCAGCGAGATTACCGGCGCTACCGGGTCCGGCTTCCGCGGCGGCAATTGGAACAATGATGCGA
>CAZHVO010000011.1:0-23665 GCA_964536195.1 uncultured Planctomycetia bacterium | reverse complement strand
CAGTTGATCGAGCCCGGGCGCCGGTTCGGCTGGATCGTCGCCTCCATCGCCCAAAACCTTTAAAAATCCTTCAAACAATACTCGCAGGCCCCTAACCTCAAACTCTACATCCTTTGATCCTATTTTAGCTTTGCTCGACTCTAACACTGCTTCTCTCATAAAACCGGCTAAAAACCTTTTCCAAATTAACTCATACACTCTTGCCTCATCGTCAACAATGAACTCCTTCATCTGCTCGGGCTGGCGATAAATACTCGTAGGCCGTATCGCTTCGTGAGCTAATTGGGCCCCTTTTTTCTTCTTATGGTGGTACTCATATAAAGATAAATAATCCTGGCCAAAGTTCTCTTGAACAAACTCTTTAGCCTCTTTCCTTGCCTTTGGACTTATATGAAAAGAATCAGTACGCATGTAGGTAATAAGACCTACACTTTTTTCTAGAATCTGAGCACCTTCATAAAGCTTCTGAGCCACCATCATTGTTCTCCTAGCTGAAAGCCTCAAGCGGTTAAACGCATCTTGCTGGAGTGAAGAAGTGATAAACGGTGGCGGGGGTTTGCGTTTAGTCTCTTTTCTGCTTAAATCTTTTACAATAAATTCCTGACTCCTTATCTTCTCTAGATATTCTTGAGCATCAACCCTGTTTTCAAAGACCCCTTTCTTGCCCTTGCACTTAGTAAGTTTTGCTTTAAATACACTTGAGCCAACTCTAAATTTTGCCTCTAAAGAAAAGGTGGTCTTAGGCACAAAACTGATGATTTCCTTTTCCCTCTCGACAACGAATTTCAGGGCAATTGATTGGACTCTGCCAGCTGATAAACCTCGCACTATCCTCTTCCAAAGAATAGGCGAAAGCCGATACCCTACTATTCTATCTAAAACTCTTCTGGCTATCTGGGCATTAACCTTATCCCTATCCAAATGGCTATGCTTCTTAAATGCTTCCTTGATAGCTTCTTCGGTTATTTCATGAAAAACAACACGGTAAAACTTCTTACCCTTAGAATCCAGCTCCCCTTTTATGTGCCAGCTAATCGCTTCTCCCTCTCGATCAGAATCAGTTGCTAAGTAAATCGCTTTTTTACCTTTGGATTTTTTCTTCAACTGGGCAATCATCTTCTCTTTACCAGGAATAACCTGATAAACAGGCTCAAACCCATTTTCCACATCTACCGAGATTTTATTTGGAGGTAAATCAACCACATGGCCCATCGAAGAAGTTACATCGTACTCCTTGCCTAATATTGAAGCAATCGTCTTAGCCTTAGTCGGTGATTCTACAACTACTAAATACTTACTCAAGTCTTGAGTCTTAGCTTCTGTTTTTGTTTTTGATTTCTTCTGTCTACTCATAATTTCCCACTTACAACTTCTAACTTACTCATACCGGCTTGTGCCCGTAAGGGTATAAGGGTATCACCCGTAACTATACCTAATTCTTCTAATATGTCATCTAGGCAATCGACAAGCTTTGCGCCTTCTTTTATTAAAATATGCGTACCTTTGCTTAAAGAAGAATTTATACTTCCGGGAATAGCAAATACCTCCCGATTCTGCTCGCAAGCTGAATGAGCGGTTATCAGAGCACCACTACGCGATGTTGCCTCAACAACTAATACCCCTTTAGACATTCCGCTAACAATCCTATTCCTTCGAGGAAAATTCTCTCTTGAAGGTGAAGTAAGCAAAGGGAATTCAGAAACCACCGCTCCCGAAGAAGCAATTTCTAAAGCCAGGTCTTTATTCTCTCTAGGGTAAATATTAAGTAACCCGCTTCCTAAAACAGCTACTGTCTCTCCTGCCTTGATTGCTTTTCTGTGAGCAATAGTGTCTATACCCCGGGCTAAACCTGAAACAATAACTATGCCCTTCCTGGAAAGCTGATCAGAAAAATCTCCGGCTATTGATATACCGTAACTAGTGGGCTTGCGGCTACCGACAATAGCAAATAAAAACTTACCCATTACCTTACGACTACCCTTAAGGTAAAGAACTATCGGAGAATTTTCTATTTCCTTTAGTAAACTAGGATAATCTTTATCAAAGATATCTAGACAATCTATATTTTCCTTAGCAATTAGTTCTAGCTCTCGGTCTAATATTGCTGAGGTCCTCCCAGATAATATTTTCTCAACATCTTTATCTTGTAAGTAAGGGATCTCTCTTAATCTCTTAGCATCGGCCTTAAGAATCTCGTCAATATCCTTAAAAGCCGATAAAACACCTTTGATCTTTTGAGGAGTTAAATTTAAGAGATTAAGTAGAATCGAGCCTTTCTTAGCCATGGTTTAGAATAGCTACAATCTTGTCAACAATTTCCTCAGGAGAAAGGTTATCAGTATCAATTGAGTGCTGAGCCTGTGCATAGTAAGGAGCACGCTCCTTAAGCAGCTGCTTGATCTTCTCTTGGGGATTACCAACATTGAGAATCGGACGATGAGCATGATCCTTTATTCTTTGGTAAATTGTTGAAACTGATGCCTTCAGGGCAAAGACTACTCCGGTTTCCTTAAGCAATTTTAGATTTTCCTGATCACAGATAAGCCCACCACCGCAACTAATCACCAAGCCCTCTCTTTTGCTTAGCTCCCCAAGCAATGTCTTCTCAAGGTTACGAAAGTAAGCTTCCCCTTCCTTAGCAAAGATATCAGCAATTTTAAAGCCCTGTTTCTCCTCAATGACAGCATCCATCTCTATGAATTCCTTGGCCAACCTCTTGGCAAGGATCTCACCTACAGCGGTCTTACCCGTACCCATAAACCCAACTAAATAAATATTTTTCATAATATCCTTGAAAATCTAATCGTCAATACAGTATTAGTATTATCAAGGCAATTGAAGAGTTTGTCAACCCTTGGGTATTTTGATGATTTTTTGGGTTGACCCTGAGTATGTCGAATGGGTCAAGCTGGATGGCAAAGAAGACCCAGGAACTAAGAAAATGGCTCCTTGGCCACTATAAAGTGAATAATTTCAAAGGTTTTCTATTATTTCCCGTACTTCTTTATAAGGGCAAGGGCAATAATATTCTTCTGGATCTGATTTGTGCCTTCGTAAATCTGGGTTATTTTGGCATCCCTCATGAATTTCTCTATGGGGTAATCGCGCATATAACCATAACCACCATATATCTGAACAGCATTGGTAGTGACTTCCATGGCCACATCAGATGCAAACATCTTTGCAGCTGCACTGGCTGGACCTACATTTTTCATGCCTCTATCAACCATTGAAGCAACGCTGTAGACTAAGCTTCTAGCCGCTTCAATCTTAGTAGCCATGTCAGCAAGCATCCATTGTATCCCCTGAAAAGAGCTTATTGGTTTGCCGAATTGAATCCTCTGATGGGCATATTCAGTAGCTAGCTCTAGAGCCCCTTGTGCAATTCCCACAGCTTGAGCAGCAACTCCCGGACGGGATTGGTCAAAGGTCTTCATGGTAGAAATGAAACCTATACCCTCTTTTCCACCTAAAAGGTTCTCTTTAGGTATCTTAACATCATCAAAAATAAGCTCATTGGTAGAAGATGCTCTTATACCCAGCTTCTCTTCCTTTTTACCAAAAGTAAAACCTTTCATCCCCTTCTCAAGAATAAAGGCTGATACACCACGCGGGCCTCTACTCTTATCAGTAACAGCAATTATGGTATAAATTTCAGCATCTCCACCATTGGTAATGAAATGCTTGGTTCCGTTCAAGATATAATGATCGCCATCTTTCTTAGCTGTAGTCTTTACTGCGGCAGCGTCAGAACCGGCCTCAGGTTCAGTTAAACCAAAAGCAGTCAATTTCTTGCCCGAAGCTATATCTGGCAAATACTTTTTCTTCTGTTCCTCAGTACCGTTAATTAGAATCGGAAACATTCCCAAATAAGAAGCCGCATATGCTGTAGCAATTCCTCCGTCAACACGGGAAATTTCCTCAGTGGCAATACACAAATCCATAAGAGTGCCACCCATTCCACCATAGGCCTCAGGTATACATAGGGAGAATAAATCCGATTGGCCTAGGATTTTAATAATCTCTGCCGGAAACTCTTCCTTTTCGTCAAGCTCCCGAGACTGGGGCCGAATCTTTTCTTCGGCAATTTGACGGCATAAGTCACGTAACATTTTTTGATCTTCAGTTAATGGGTAATCAACTAGAAACATTTTGACTCCTTCTTTTTTTGCTTCCTATTTTACTTAAAAATTTAGAAGCTGGGGTATAATTTCCGATAAAGTGGGATGAATGAAGACACACTTCTTTAAATCATCCACCTTTAAGTTATTCTTAATACAAAGGGAAAGTATACTAATAAGCTCGCCGGCGGCCTGAGAAATTATCCCAGCACCAATAATCCTTTCTTTTCTATCAACAAGGATCTCAATAAACCCGTCACTATCACCATAGACATAACTAGAGGAAAATTTCATGAAGTTTGATTTAATTATCCTATATTGTATACCTTTCAGTTTAGCTTCATCTTCTAATACCCCTACCGCAGCTACAGATGGAGAAGAAAACACGCACTCACTAAGACCATGATAATCTTCCTTCACTCTTTTACCAATTATATTATTAATACACAGCTTGGCCTGATATTCAGCCACATAAGCTAGGAGCTTCTTACCAGTTATGTCACCACAAGCATAAACGCCTTTTAAGTTTGTCCGTAAATATTTATCGGTTTTTACCCACCCTCCCGGGTTCTTGGCCAACTTTATAGCCTCAGTATTTAAACCTTCTAGATTTGGCACTCTACCTACGGCCGAAATAACTAAATCAAAATTGTCTAAATTGCAATCTTTAACATCTTTATTAGTCTCTATTTTTATTCCTTTTCTCTCTAAGATTACCCGCAAGCGTTGAGTTAAATAAGAATCGAACAAAGGTAAGATCTTTTTTTCCTTCTCAATTAAACTTACATCCTTACCAAAATTCCTTAATATTGAAGCTACTTCTAAACCAATATAGCCACCGCCAACAATAAGGATCTTATTGCCAAATGTGCTCTTGGAAAACAAATCATCGGCAAAGATAACTTTAGGATGATTGACAATTGCTTTTGGAGATGAACCAGTAGCAATAATAATGTTTTTTGCTCTTATAGGAGTTCCGGCTACGCTTAAGCTATTCTTATCTAGGAGACGTGCCTTACCCCAAAGCAGATTAAGGCCTCCTTTTTCTAAAAATGGAACCAGGGGTGCCTTTATCTTCTTAATAACTTCCTGACTCCCGGTAAGTGACCCTGACCATTCCTGGCCAGGGATATGGGAAGATTTAAGGAAAAATTTGGTAGGGATACAGCCGCGATTAATACAAGTTCCGCCCAAGGACTCTCTGTTCTCTTCGATTAAGACTGTACTTAACCCCGCCTTTAGAGCTTCCTTTGCGCAAGCAATGCCTGCTGCTCCAGCGCCAATTATTGCTACTTCAAACATTGTTTAAAGAGTTTTTCTGCCTTTTTTAGTTCCTTTTTCTCATCTGCACTTAATTTCATCTCAATGATCTTATCTACGCCTTTGCGATTAATTAAGCAAGGAACTCCTAAGCAGATGTTATTTAAACCATATTCACCGCGCAGGTGTACTGATACTGGGATAACTACATTGGCATCCTTTACTATTGCTTCAATCAAAGAGCAACAAGATAAGGCCGGAGCAAAATTAGCACTTCGGTTTTTCAAAAATCCGACAATCTCTGCCCCTCTAAGTTGCGTCCTCTCTCGTATCTGGTTAGGACTCAACCTCTTTGAAACTGTCGTAAGGCCCTTACCTTTAACCTTTATCCTCTGCAAAGGAATAATCATATCCTTGCTATGAGGCCCATAAGCAAAGCCTTCTAAAGAAGATATTGAAGCCTTGGTCGTCTTATGAAGAATATTAAGAAGACGACTGGTATCCAGGGATGAACCCATACCAATTACTCTTTGACGATTAAATTTTGTTTCCTTAGTTACTACATAAGTAATAAAATCTAAAGGATTAGTCACTACGATTACTATTGCCAATGAAGCGAATTTCTTTATTTTTTTCGAGACATCTTTAGCTACTCCTGAATTAATCCTTAGAAGATCTAAGCGGGTCATCCCTTTCCTGCGAGCTATGCCAGCAGTAAGTATCACTATATCTGAATTACTGATAAGAGAGTAGTTCTTACTTGCCCTTACCTTGGTAGAAAAACCTAAGAATCCTCGGGTATCTTCTAAATCCAAAGCAACCCCTTTAGCTAAATCCTCATTAATGTCTATGAGAACAAGCTCTTTAGGCGCTAACCAAGCCAACACATTAAAAGCCAAGGTTGAACCAACCCCACCAGCACCAATTATGGAGATTTTTTTAATCTCTTTCACTTTTGTAACTCTTTAATTCTTTTAATAATCGCTGAAGTGGTTTCTTTAGTCCCTACAGCAGTAGGGTCATCTCGGGTAGGTTTTAAATCATAAGTTACAGATGAATTATCCTTAATCACATCTTCGATAGCACCTTCGAGAATTTTAGCTTTATCTTTCTCGCCTAGATACTTTAGCATAAGAGAAGCTGAAAGAATAGTAGCAATAGGATTTACTTTGTTCTTACCGGTATACTTAGGAGCACTTCCGTGAGTCGGCTCAAAGACAGCGATTGTGTCACCGATATTTGCCCCAGCTGCCAAACCTAATCCTCCGATTAGCCCGGCGCCTAAATCTGAAATTATATCGCCGTATAGATTAGGCAAGACTAAAACATCAAAAAACTTTGGCCGCTTAGTTAGCTGCATTGATAAATTATCAACAATAACATCACTGACCTCAATCTTTCCTTTATACGCCTTAGCTACATCGTAGAAAGTATGCAAGAATAAACCATCAGTATATTTCATTATGTTTGCCTTATGTACACAGCTTACTTTTTTTCTACCATTTTTTATAGCATACTCAAAAGCAAACCGAGCGATTCTCTCGGAGGCAAATTTAGATATTGGCTTAATTGATATAGCGCTACCCTTGCGTATCTTTTTTTCAGAAATAGCATTCATATCCTCTATTAATTTATTGGTCTCGGGAGCATTCTCGGGAAATTCAATGCCAGCATAGAGATCTTCGGTGTTCTCCCGCATTATTATTATATCTACATCCTCATGAAAAGCCGTTGGCAACCCAAAAGATTTAACCGGCCGCATGCAGACATAGAGCTCGAGAAGCTGTCTTATAGCTACATTAACCGAACGAAACCCCTTGCCTACCGGAGTAGTTATCGGCCCTTTTAAAGCTACCTTGTTCCTGCGAATTGTTTCAAGAGTCTCCTCAGGAAGAAGCTTTCCGCAACTTTTTAAGGCAGCCTCACCAGCTATTACTCTCTCCCACTCAATATCCACCCCTAAAGCTTCAATGCACCTTAGGGTAGCATCAATCACTTCTGGGCCAATACCATCACCGGAAATTAGGGTTACTTTATAACTCATATCTATTTTACTTTAAATCCTTTGTGTTTCTTAAGATACTTTAAAATTCCCCCACACTTAACTAGCTCTTTTCGAAAACTATCCCAAGGCTTAAATTCTATACTCTTACCCTTATTACTTTCAATTATTCCTTTATCAAGATTAACACTTACTCTATCTGCTTCCTTTAGGGAAGAAGTATCCGCTTCAACTAAGCTTAATCCAATATTAAAAGCATTACGATAAAAAATGCGGGCAAAACTCTTGGCCACTACGCAAAGAACTCCGGCTTCCTTTATCACCCAAGGAGCCTGCTCCCGAGAAGAACCCATACCAAAGTTCTCTCCAGCCACAAGAATTGATCCACCCGGTATCAATTCTTTATAAAAATTCGGCCGAATGTCTTCAAGGAGATACTTAGAAAGCTCCTTCATGTCAGTGATTGAAAACTTGTACCTTCCTGAAATTATCCAATCAGTATTAATGTTATCAGCGAACTTAAAGACTTTCCCCTTTAGAACCATGGTTACAAACTCTCAAACTCACTGATGTTCTTAACCTTACTAATTGCTGTATCTTTTGTGATGATACCCTTCTTATAAAGCATTTTTAATGATTTATCCATAGTATTCATGCCATGCTGGGCTCCCATCTGAAGCAAGGAAGGAATCTGGGCAATATCATTCTCCCTGATTAAGTTTCTTATTCCGGGAGTTGAAACCATAACCTCTGTAGCTAAAATCCTTCCCTTAGCATCAGCCCGAGAAACAAGTACCTGAGAAATTACGCCCTGCAAACACTCAGCAAGCTGAACAGTAACTTGTCGTTGTTGATGCGGTGGGAAAACATCGATTATTCTCTGAATTGTCTGAGGAGCATCAGGAGTATGTAAGGTAGCTAAAACTAGGTGTCCAGTCTCAGCAGCAGTTAGAGTGGTAGCAATTGTACTTAAATCACGCATCTCGCCTACAACGATAACGTCTGGGTCTTGACGAAGAACCCTCTTTAAAGCTTCGGGAAAAGAATGGGTATCTGAATATAATTCCCGCTGTTTTATAATACTTTTTTTACTAGTATAGATAAACTCAATAGGATCTTCGATACATACAATCAAATCCCTGCGTGACCCATTGATAAAGTTAATCATTGAAGCCAAAGTAGTACTCTTGCCGGTTCCAGTAGGTCCGGTAACTAAAACTAATCCATTAGGCTTCTGAACAAAATCATAGACTACATCTGGCAATCCTAGCTCATCAATAGCAGGAATCTTTCGGGGAACTCGCCTCAAGGCTGCTTCGGTATTACCCTTCTGAACATGAATATTTATCCTAAATCTATCCATATCCTTTAAAGCAAAAGAGAAATCGAGCTCTTTATCCCGCTCGAAGATAGCTTTTTGCTCATCATTTAACATGCTATAGACTAAATTCCTTGTTGCCTCTTTATCTAAAGCCGGCAAATCAGCCACTATAAGTTGACCGTCAATCCGCAAAATCGGTGGATTACCTACAGTAATATGCAAATCACTTGCCCCTTTCTCTTCGGTCAACTTAAGTAAAGTGGTTATGCTCGCCATAGTACTTTCCTCCTCTTTATTATTATTATTATATATTTATTATCCAAAATTTACAAATATCTTCTGGGATCAGTAATCTCACCCTTAATTGCTGAAGCTATGACTGTTGCTGGTGAAGCTAGATAGATAAAACTCTTGGCATTCCCCATCCGGCCTTTAAAATTTCTATTAGCTGTAGAAATCGTTACTTCCCCATCTGCCGGAACACCTTGGTGGGTCCCAACGCAAGGACCACATCCAACAGGTAATATAATTGCTCCAGCCTCTATAAATGTTTTTATTAGACCCTTTTGTAGTGCCGCTAAGAAAATATCACTAGAGGCTGGCGCCACTAATAACTTAGTATCTTTGTCTATCCTTTTGCCCTTTATAATCTTAGCGCCAATTTCTAAATCCTCTAAGCGTCCGTTAGTACAAGTACCTAGAAAGGCTTGGTTGATTTTTTTTCCTTGGACTTCTTCAACTGCACAGCCATTGTCTACGCTATGAGGCTTAGCTACCTGCGGAGACAAGTTAGAAATATCATATTCAATCACTCTCTCATAATTACAATTTTTATCAGGGTAGACTGGTTTAAGTTTCTCAAGGCCCTTTTTGCGGAGAAAAGTTAAGGTTTTTGCATCAGGGGCCATCAAACCGCACTTTGCGCCAAATTCAATAGTCATATTGGTAATGGTGAATCTAGCGTCTAAAGATAACTTATCGACAACTTCTCCGGAAAATTCTACTGACTTATAGGTAGATCCATTCGCTCCCAAGTCATTAATTATATGCAGAATTATATCCTTGCTATAGACTCCCTTGGGTATTTTACCTTTAATGATTATTTTTTGGGTCTCGGGAACCTTGAACCAATTCTTTCCAGTAATAATAGTTACGGCTAAATCAGTAGAACCAACCCCAAAGGCTGCAGCACCCAAGACACCAGCAGTTGAAGTATGAGAGTCAGCCCCTAGAATGAGTGCACCCGGCCAAGCGAATCCTTTCTCGATTATTAATTGATGCGATATGCCACAACCAACATCAAAAAATAAATTCTTATTTTTTTTTGAGAATTGGCGCATACCAGAATGAATCCTAGATACGCCAAGGTTTGGTGAAGGGCTACTGTGGTCGATAAACATCGCATACTTCTTAGGTCTAAGGAGCTTGCCCTTTGATTTGGCAATAGCTTCTAAAACTAAAGAAGTGGTCCCGTCCTGGGAAAAGCAAAAATCAACTTTGCATATCCCAACGTCTCCTGCCTTCAATGAAGAATTCGAGTGAGAAGAAAGTATCTTCTCAATTATTGTTTTAGCCATTCAATTATTTTTTTAGGGTAGCTAAAAACTCTCCTATCCTCCCAACCCCCTTGGCAATCTGTTCTAAAGAGGTCGAAAAACTTATTCGTAGATACCCTTTTTGGCCAAAAGGATCTGCTGGTATGCAAGAAGTTAGGAAGTTTTCTAATAGTCGGGTTGAAAAATCAAAAGATCCCAAGCCACTACCACGAATATCACAAAACAAATAGAAAGTACCCTGGGGTTTAACTGGCTTTAACTCTGAAAAATCCGAGAGCCCTTCCCAAATAGCATCACGCCTCTCTTGAAATTTACTCCTTATCTGACCTTGCCAATCTTTATTACCCAAAGCAGCTAAAGCTGCACTTTGAGATATAGAAGAAGCACAAGAGGTAGTATGGTCGATCATTTTCGAAATCTCATTAATTATTTTTTGATCAGCCACAAGATAGCCAATACGCCAACCAGTCATAGAGAATGTTTTTGAAAAACCATTTACGGTTATGGTCGATTCATATGCCCCTGGTAAAGACGCAAAACTCACATGCTCTCGACCATCATAGGTTAAAACTTCATAAATCTCATCACTAAGAACAAAAATCTTCTTCTCTTTAACTACTTTAAGGATTGCCTCTAGCTCCTCCCGTGAATAAGTTATTCCGGTAGGGTTACTTGGGTAATTAAGAATTAGAAGTTTAGTTTTAGGAGTTATGACTTTTTCTAGCTGAACCGGGTCAATCTTAAAGTCATTAGACTCACTTGTAGTTAAAACTACTGTTTTTGCCAAAGTAAGCTTAACCATCTCAGGATAACTCACCCAGTAAGGCGAAGGTATAATTACCTCATCACCAGGCCCTAGCAGGCTAAACATAGCCACAAATATAGAGTACTTCGCACCGGAAGTAACAATTACATTATCAGCCGAAGCTTTTATATTGTTTTCTTGGTTCAGTTTAGCGGCTATTGCTTCTTTTAGTTCAACCCTTCCGGCAGAAGGGGTATATTTGGTAAGTCCCTGATCAATAGCAGTTTTGGCTTCTTCTTTTATGAATAAAGGGGTATCGAAATCTGGCTCACCGCCAGCGAAATTTACGACATCTTTGCCTTCTCTTATTAATTTTTTAGTTAAGGCGGTTATCTTTAAAGTGGCTGACTTATTAAGCGAAGAAACCTGCGGATTTATCATACCCCCTCTCCTTAATTATGCTTCAAACAAAACGCTCTATCGCCTCTTCTAAAGAGCGTCTCTCTCTTTTTTAAAGATCTTTCTTACACCGGAGACAAAACCCTTCTTAGGCTTTGCTTCCTTCTTAGGAGGAACTTTCTTCTTATCCTCTTCCTTGACAGTTTCTTTAACTTCAGTTTTTTTAGCTCCAGTTTCTTTAACTTTCCGCTTGTCAGGCTTGTCTATCTTAACAATCCTTGTTAACTCAATTAGGGAAAGTGGAGCCCCGTCACCTTTACGATTACTGACACGTAAACAACGAGTATACCCTCCGCTTATATTCCTAAACCGCGGCCCAATTTCATTAAAAAGCCTCTTTACCAGTTTATGGTCTCCCAGGACTCGATAGGCAAGACGCCTACCAGATAGAGTCCCTTTCTTAGCCCAGGTAATTAATCTATCAACTGCACCTCTTAGATACTTAGCCCGGGAAGTAGTTGTAGTTATCCTTTCGTTGATAATAACGGCCCTTAGTAATGACTTAACTAAAGCCTTCCTTTGGGCTCGCGGACGTGAGAATCTTTCACTTTTCTTCCTATGTCTCATAGCATATTCAATTTATCTTTGTCTATTTTTGTTCCTAAAGAAAGTCCCATTGTCTTAAGCAATGCTATAACCTCATTCAAGGACTTTTTACCAAAATTCCTATAGGCTAGGATTTCTGGTTCTGTCTTCTCAACTAACTCAACCAAATTTTTTATATTGGCTTCACGAAGACAATTGTTGCTACGCACTGAGAGCTCTAATTCTGAAACTGGAAGCTTTAGCTTCTCATAAAAGGAAGACTCCTCAGGAGTCAACTCTTCATATTCTTCCTCGGGAAGTTCACCCAAAGTAAAGAAAAGCTCCAAATGCTTATTCATCGCCTTAGCGGCATAGATTAAAGCCTCTTTAGGTTCAATGCTGGCATTGGTAAAAATCTCCAAAATTAACTTATCATAGTCGGTTCTCTTACCAACACGGGTATTCTCTACTTTAAAGGCTACACGCTTAACCGGAGTAAATACAGAATCAATCGGAATAATCCCTAAAGGCATACCTTCGCGCTTATTGATCTCAGCAGAAACAAACCCCCGGCCTCTACCTACTTCCATCTCGATGTTTAATTTTGCCTTTTTAGAAGTAATGGTAGCAATATGTAGCTCAGGATTTATTACTTCAATGGTCTCATCAGTTATAATATCCTTTGCCTTTATTTCTTTTTCGCCATCTTCTTTAATTGTGATCTTCTTTGGCGAACGAGAGTATGACCTTAAAACAAGATTCTTGATGTTAAGTATGATCTCCGGAACATCCTCCAGGACTCCCTCTATAGTTGAAAACTCATGAGAAACCCCGTCTATCTTAACTGAAGTTACTGCTGCACCTTCAATAGAAGAAAGGAGAACCCTCCTCAAGCTATTACCTAAAGTTACTCCATAGCCTCTCTCTAAGGGTTCAGCAATGATTCTACCGTAGTTTGGGCTATACGAATCTTGTTCAACTGTTATTCGCTTAGGAAATTGAAAATCCCGCCAGGTTATCCCCATCTTTTACCTCCTATCACTATATTAGATTTCTAATTATTTTACTTAGAATAAAGTTCTACAATTAACTGTTCATTAACCGAAATAACTAAATCTTCTTTTTCAGGAAGACGCGAAATGCTTACCTCAAGATTATTATTATCTACTTTCATCCAAGTAGGAACACTTCTTTCTTTTGAGTTTATTTCAACATTTCCTTTTAAATCTGTCTTTATACTATCTTTTGCCTTTATCTGGATTTTTTCTCCTTCTTTAACTATATACGATGGTATATTTACTCTTTTCCCGTTAATAAATACAAACCCATGTTGTACTATTTGTCGGGCATGATTACGAGAGAAAGCAAAAAGAGTGCGATAAATAATATTATCTAGTCGTCTCTCTAGAAATTGGATTAACACTCTACCGGTAACTCCCCTGGTCTTATGAGCCATCAGAAAGAATCTTTTAAACTGCTTCTCCAGCATCCCATACATTCTCTTTACTTTTTGCTTTTCCCTTAACTGCAGGGCGTAATTAGTAGGTCTTGCCCGTTTTGGAACAGCGCTACCAGGAGGTGTCGGTCGTTTAGAAAACGAACACTTTTCAGTTATACATCTTGGTCCCTTTATGAATAACTTTTCTCCTGCTCTTCGACATAATCTACACTTTGCGTCTGTATACCTTCCCATACTACACTCTCCTCTTCTTCTTTGGCCTGCACCCATTATGAGGTATAGGAGTAATATCTTTTATTTTCTTTACGCTCAAGCCTGCAGCTTGAAGAGATCTAATAGCTGACTCTCTCCCTGGACCAGGGCCTTTAACTAAAACTTCCAACTCTCTTAAACCCATCTCTTTAACCTGTTTCGCTGCATTAAAAGAAGCGATTTGAGCTGCGTAAGGAGTAGACTTCTTAGTTCCCTTAAACCCTACAGCTCCAGCTGAAGCCCAAGCTAGGACATTCCCTTTTAGATCAGCAATAGAAATTATTGTATTGTTAAAAGTAGCTTTAATATGTGCTACGCCAAGACTAGATTCTAGCTGTATCTTCTTTTTTCTTTCTTTTTTCTTCTTTTTAGCCATTGTTACTCCTAATATTACTTTTTAATTCCGCCTACTCTCGGCTTAGGGCCCTTACGAGTACGGGCATTACAACGAGTGCGCTGTCCGCGAACCGGAAGCGACTTCTTGTGGCGTGAGCCCCGATAACTGCTTATATCAATTAATCTCCGTATATTTTGAGAGATTTCACGACGTAATTCTCCTTCTATCCGGTAATGAGACTGGATAAATGAAGCAATCTGAGAAACTTCTTCTTCGCTTAAATCAGACGCCTTTCTCTCGGGATCTATCCCAATATCATTAAGAATTTTAACTGAATTGGCCGGACCAATACCGTAAATATACCTTAAGGCAATTTTTATCTTCTTATTCTTAGGAATGTCTACACCGAAAATTCTTGGCATTATAGCACCTCTCTACTTTACCCTTGCCTCTGTTTATGCTTAGGGTTCTTGCAAATTACTCTCACAACCCTCTTTCTCTTTATTATCTTACACTTATCACAAATTCTTTTAACTGACGCTTTAACTTTCATCTTTTACCTACACTTATTTTTCTCTATAAGTTATCCTTCCTCTTGCTAAATCATAAGGGGAAAGCTCCAACTTTACCTTGTCTCCAGGAAGAATCCTAATAAAATGCATGCGCATCTTACCGGAAACATGGGCAAGAACTATATGACCATTTTCCAGCTTTACTCTAAACATCGCATTTGGTAGAGCTTCTACTATCTCGCCCTCAACCGCAATTAATTCTTCTTTTGCCATATTTACCGCTATACTTTACTTAGTTAATACCTGAGGCCCTTTTTTAGTTATCGCTATTGTATGTTCAAAGTGAGCTGATAAAGAATTATCTCTAGTCTTAACAGTCCATCCATCACTTAAAACATCTACATTAAAGTCGCCGGATGAAACCATAGGCTCAACAGCAATAGCATAACCTTCTAGCAACTCTTTCCCTTGACCAACAGCTCCAAAATTGGGAACTTCTGGTGGTAAATGTAAGCTTCTGCCTATTCCATGACCGACAAATCTTCTAATAACAGAAAAACCCTTCTTCTCTACGTATTCTTGAATAGCCGAGCCTATATCTCCTATCCTTTTGCCAACCCTCATTTGGCTTATTCCTTGCTTAAGCGACTTCTTAGTAACTGCTATTAACCTTTTAGCCAAAAGGGAAACTTTGCCTACTGTATAGGTATAAGCAGTATCCACAAATAACCCCTGATACCTAATTCCCAAATCCACGCTCACCAAATCCCCATCCTTAATCAGCTTCTGGGAAGGAATCCCGTGAATTATCTCTTCGTTAACCGAAACGCAACAAGAGGCTGGATAGCTCATAAAACCTTTAAAGGCTGCTTCCATGCCTGGATACTTACTTAACTCTTCTTCAAAGAACTGTTCAACATCTTTAGTCGAAATTCCTGGCTTTATAAAACCTTTTAGTTTCTTTAAAACCGTTGCCGCCACCTTGCCTGCCTTACGCATTATTTTTAAATCCTGGCGGCTTAAAGGTTCACTCATTGTAATTCTTGCTTTATTCTCTCAAAGATCTCTTTAATGTCTCCCCGGCCATCAACTTTAACAAGCATACTCTTATCCTGATAAAACTCTAAAATCTTATTAACCTCATCAGTAAACACTGACCACCGCTTTTTTATAACCTGAGGATCATCATCTTTTCTCTGTGTTAACTGGCCCTCGCACTTATCACAAATGCCTTCTTTCTTTGAAGGTAAACTTACTAAGTGATAATTGGTGCCGCAGGATTTACAAACTCTTCTTTTAGAAAGACGATCAACTATTGTCTGCTGATCAATATCTAAATAGACAACTTTATCTATATTACTATTTTTTTTAGATAAAATCTCATCCAACCTCTTAGCCTGATCTAAATTGCGAGGATAACCATCAAGCAAAAAACCACTGCTATCAACATTCTCTTCGATTACCCGTGAAACTAATTCATCGGGGACTAAAGCCCCTCGCTCCATATAGCTCTTTACTTCTTGGCCCAAACTGCTATCTTTTTTAACCTCTCCTCTTAAGATATCTCCTAGGGATATCTTCCTGACACCAAGAAAATCTGCCAACAGAGTTGCTTGTGTTCCCTTACCTGAACCTGGTGAACCAAAAAGAATTACTCTCATTTTCTCCCTTTTAAAGTACTGCCCTTAATGAAGCCATCGTAGTGACGAACAAGTAGCTGTCCTTCAATTTGTTTCATCGTATCTAGGACTACTCCGACCATAATCAAAAGAGTAGTACCGCCAAAAAGTGAAGCTAATGCATAAGAAGGTACCCTAAATACATGCATAATAATGTTAGGAAATACAGCAATAAAACCAATATAAAGAGCACCAATAAAAACAATCCGCGAAGCTACAAAATCAAGATAAGTTGCTGTAGGTCGGCCTGGCCTTATTCCAGGAATAAAACCTCCGTATTTCTTTAAATTATTAGATATCTCTAAGGGGTTAAATACCATTGCCGTATAAAAATACATGAAGAACATAATCATAACAACAAAGATGGCGTTATACCATAACCCCCTCTGCTGAACTATCGTTTGCAAAAAGCTAAGAAATCCTCCCTTCTGGGGAAAGAACATTAATATTGTAGCCGGAAAAGAAATGACACAGCTAGCAAAAATTATGGCAATTACTCCCGACATATCTATCTTTATCGGCAAATAAGTACTTTGCCCTCCGTAGACACGTCTACCAACGACCCTCTTTCCGTACTGGATAGGGATTCTGCGCTGAGCTTGAGTAAAGAGAACTACCGCCGTAAGTATTGCCAAAAACAAGATTACCAATGCAATTATTACTGGAGTGGCGATTTGCCGTTTGGAAGGGTCAAAAGGCGAATAAAGAATCCAGAGTTGGCGCAAGGATGATGGAATACGAGAAATAATACTAGTAGTAATAATTATCGATATTCCGTTACCAATGCCTCTTTCCTGGATCTGTTCACCTAACCACATCACAAAGATCGTCCCGCAAGTTAAGGTAAGTATAGTAATCATTTTAAACATTAATCCCGGGGTAGGAACAATTATAATCCCCTCAAAATTTGCCGGGTTCTCTAGCCATAAAGACAAGAACAATCCTTGAACCGCGCATAAAAGGAAAGTAAAATATCTGGTATATTGGTTTATCCGCTCATAGCCGGCTCGACCCTCTTTAGCGATTCTCTCTAAGGCCGGTACAACACCAGTAAGAAGCTGCATGATAATCGATGCTGAGATGTAAGGCATAATACCTAAAGAAAAGATACTCAAACGCGTTAAGGCACCTCCGGTAAAAAGATTAACCATACCAAAAAGACCCTGACCTTGAGTTTTGGCAAGCTTATCAAAGAACTGAGTTAAAGCAAAAGTATCTACTCCGGCAGTAGGTATAAAACAACCGGCACGATAAACAACCAATAAAGACAAGGTTATAAAAATCTTTCGCTTCAGCTCCTCTACCTTGAATATATTACCTATCGAGTTAAACACTCTATACTTCCTCCAGCAGCTTCAATAAGTTCTTTGGTCTTAGCAGAAAACTTATCTACTTTAACTACTAATTTTTTTGCGAGCTCGCCGTCTATGTTTGCTAAAACTTTAACTGGCCTTCTATCGTCACAAATTAGATTCAGCTTCTTCAAAGTTTGCGGATTAATTTCTGCGCTATCCTTTGACTTCTTTTGAATATCCCCCAAACTAACTATCTGGTATTCTACTCTTCGAGGAGGCTTAAAGCCTCTTTTGGGAAGAGTCCTGGCTAAAGGGAGGTTACCACCTCTAAAGCCTGCATAAGGTAGCTTTTTGCCTGAACGTTGACCGGCACCTTTATGACCTCGACCGGCAGTCTTGCCCGATCCGCTGCCAGCTCCTCGGCCTAACCTCTTAGGTTTCTTCACTCTCTTGCCTATCTTTGTAATATTAGATAAATCCATTTTTAATCCTTGGGGGCGATGTTTGAAGTTTCCTCTGCTCGATCGCCTTTTAAGCTCTTTAAACCTTCAAAAGTAGCTTTAACTACATTCACCGGGTTAGTTGTATTCTTTAAGTTTTTAGTTAAGATATCCTTTATTCCGGCACACTCACAAACTGCTCTGACCGGAGAACAGGCAATAACACCAGTTCCCTGTGCTGCTGGCTTAAGCAAAATACCGGCAGCGCCAAACTTTCCAACAACCTGGTGCGGTATAGTGGTTCCTTTCTTATTTATCAAGGTTATTTGTTTTCTTGCCTTACCTATCCCTTTCCTTATAGCATCAGCAACCTCATTAGCCTTACCTAGAGCAAAACCAGCTGAAGATATCCCGTCACCCACAACTACCAGAGCGGTAAAACCTAAATTCTTACCTCCCTTAGTAACTTTAGTGGTCCGGTTAATAAAAAGAACTTTCTCAATAAAAGCTTCGCCTTTGTTATCAGCACTATTGTTTCTGTTCCTGTTATCCTTCAAAACTTCAATCCTCCTTCTTTTGCTCCTTCAGCTAATTTCTTTACTCTCCCATGATACTTATAGCCACCTCGATCAAAACTAACAGTCTTGACTCCTGCGCTTTTAGCCTTCTCGGAAATAATCTTACCAATTTCCTTAGCTGCATCTTGATTAGTAGGCTTGATCTTCTTCTCTTTAAACTCCTTGCTAAGGGTAGAAACACTTACTACCACCTTACCAAGAGAATCGTTGATCACCTGAGCGTAAATGTGCTTTTTACTCCTAAACACCACTAAACGCGGTCGACTCTCTATGCCTCTAACTTTACGGGCGATACTCTTATGTCTTCTCTTTCTTCCTATCTGCTTCATTTTGCTAATGCTTTTCCTAATTTTCTACGTACTTCCTCTCCCCTATATCTTATACCTTTACCCTTGTAAGGCTCGGGAGGATATATTTTTCTTACTTTCGCGGCAAACTCACCAACTTTTTGCTTATCAATCCCGAAAATCTCAATACGAGTCACAGCCGGAGTTGAAACCTTTAAGCCTTTCGGTATATTCATCTCCACTGGATGAGAAAACCCTATATTCAAAATGAGCTTTTCCCCTTTTATTTGGGCCTTGTAGCCTACACCGATTATCTCTAGATCTTTCTTAAATCCTTCGACTACACCTTTCACCATATTCCCAATTAGAACCCTTATTGTTCCATGAAGGCTTTTTAACTGCTTAGAATCGTTACCTCTTATAACTGTTAAGATATTATCTTTCATCTCTACCTTGATACCAGCTGGAATGCTAAGGTCTAACTTACCACCCTTACCTTCAACAAAGCAAAGATTACCCTCAAGTTTAACTTTTACATCCTTTGGTAATTCTAGTATTTGTTTTCCTATTCGTGACATCTTCTATCACCAAACCATTCCGATAACTTCGCCGCCAATTCCTTTCTCTTTAGCTTGCCTGTCAGTAAGTATTCCTCCTGAAGTAGAAACCAGAGTCACTCCATATCCCCCTAAAGCAGAAGGAATACTCTTTCCCTTGGTATAGACCCTTCTTCCCGGCGAAGAAATATTTTTTATCTGGCTAATAACACTCTTCTTGCCTTCATACTTTAAATAGACCTTTATCTTTTTAAACTTTTCTAAATCGACCTCTTTAAAATTCTCCAGATACCCTTCTTTTTTTAAAATTTCACAGATCCTCGACAGAGAATTAGAATAAGGAATGTCAGCATCCTCTTTCTTTGCTCTTAAAGCATTTCTTATTATCGTAAAAGCATCGCTAATTAAATCTGTTCTACTCATTTTATCGCCTTCTCACTTTTTTATTTTACTCACCTTAAATTAGCCAGCTTACCAACTAGCTTTTTTTACACCAGGAATCAACCCTTGCCAGGCAAGTTGTCGGAAGCAGATTCGACAAAGTTCAAAATCCCGGATATAAGCTCTAGGCCTGCCACAGAGACGGCAGCGACTTTTATAGCGGGTAGAAAACTTTGGTTTTTTCTTTTCCCTCTTCCATTTTTCAATTTTAGCTTTAGTCGCCATTCTACCTCCTAAACGGAAACCCAAACGATTTGAGTAATTCTCTTGCTCCTTGGTCATCAGTTGCTCTAATATTCATACATATATTCATACCCTGAGTTCTCCCCACCTTGTCGAGGTTAATTTCAGGAAATATTCCCTGCTCAGACAATCCAAAAGTATAATTTCCTCTTCCATCAAAAGATTTCGAAGGAAAACCTCTGAAGTCACGAATTCGAGGAATTGCTACGGTAATAAGACGGTCTAAAAATTCATACATCATGTTTTTTCGCAAAGTTACACAACATCCTATGGCTTGTCCTTGTCTCAGCTTAAAATTGGATATTGCCTTGCGAGAACGACATATCCTAGCCTTTTGCCCAGTGATCACTCCTAACTCCTCAGCTGCTTTTTCAACAATCTTGGCATCAGAAGTCGCCTCTCCAACGCCCATATTTACTACAATCTTTATCAAGCGAGGCACAGCAAGACTATTCTTACAACTAAGCTTATCTTTTAATTGAGGAACAATCTCCTCTCTGTATACTGTAAGCAAACGCGGTACGTATTTTTTTTCTAAATTGGTCTCTGACATTTTCTGCAAATCCTTACTTTGCTCTTATCGTCGGATATCTTCACACCAAATCTTACCCCTTTGTTGCAGCTACCACAAAATAGTGCTACATTAGAGCCGTTAATAGCTGCGGGAATCTCTTTTATCCCCCCGGTCTCACTTTCCGAACGACGCCGAACGTGTTTTTTTACTAAATTTACACCCTCTACTATAACTCTTTTGGGATTAGTACTAACTCGTAATATCTTACCAGTTTTCCCTTTATTTTTACCGGCAATCACTATTATCTTGTCGCCTTTTTTAATCTTTAAACCCATAAGTTTATATTACCTCCGGAGCCAAAGATAATATCTTACTGAACCTATCTCTAAGCTCCCTTGCCACTGGACCAAATACTCTTGTCGCTCGAGGATTACCTTGTTTATCAATTATCACACAAGCATTCTTATCAAATCTAATTGCTAAACCATCCTTTCTCTTGATTGGATAGTGTGTCCTCACTACTACCGCCCTGATAACTTCACCTTTTTTTATCGGAGCATTAGGCGAAGCTACCTTAACACTCCCGGTAATGACATCGCCAATATCAGCATGGTCCTTGTTCTTCTTACCGATAACACTGATAAAAGCAACCTTTCTTGCCCCACTGTTATCAGCCACATCTAATTTGCTTCTAGAATAAATCATTTTGTAATCTCAAGCAGTTTAAAACGCTTGTCCTTTGAAATTGGACGGCACTCAATTATCTTTACCCGGTTACCAATTTTAGCCTCATTGTTAATATCATGGGCCTTAAATTTCTTTTTCTTTATTAACGGCCGCTTGTACAATTGATGTGAAAACTTCATCTTTACCAAAACCGTAATGGTTTTATCGCTCTTGTCAGAGGTAACTAGGCCTTCTAAAACTTTACCTTTTTTCACTATCGGCTCCTTGTTTTTCATTCAAAACCGTAAGAATACGGGCGATATCCTTCTTGACCACTTTAAAAAGATGTGGTTTTTCTACTCCGCTCCTGCGTTTAAATTGCAATTCCATAAGTTGCTTATTTAAGTCATCTAGCTTATCTTGCAATTCTTGTTCTGATAATCCGTGTAATTCTTTAATTTCCATAATATTTATCTCTTTCTACTTACAAACATAGTCTTAAAGCCCAACTTATAAGCAACCAAACGAAAAGATGCCCGAGCGTAATCTTCAGGAATTCCTCCCAGTTCAAAGAGAACTCTTCCTCTTCTTATAACTGCTACCCAACCTTCAACCTCACCCTTGCCCTTACCTTGACGGGACTCAGCAGGTTTTTTTGTTATTGGCTTATCAGGAAAAATTCTTATCCACAACTTACCACCTCTTCTTAGACGCCTGGTAAGAATGATTCTTGCGGTTTCAATCTGGGTATTCTTAAGCCAGGCTGATTCTAAAGCTTTTATCCCGTACTCACCAAAAGAAACCTTAGAACCGGCGACAGCAAGCCCTTTGCGTCTTCCCCGTTGGGTTTTCCTGTATTTTACTCTCTTAGGAATAAGCATAATTATCTCTTTTGTTCTTCTTTAATTAGATAGTGCCCCAATCTCTTCTCACCTTTGTAAATCCATACTTTGATTCCTATTGTTCCATAAGTAGTCTTAGCAATATAGAATCCATAATCTATATCAGCCCGAAATGTCTGTAAAGGCACCTTGCCATGCTTATAGGACTCTTTCCGAGCAATCTCTACTCCACCTAGGCGACCTGAACACTTTATTTTTATCCCTTCTCCGCCAGAGGAAACTGCTTGTTGTATAGCTTTCTTCATTGCCCTTCTGAAATGTACCCGTCGAATAAGCTGAAAGCCGATCATCTCAGCAACTAATTGTGCTTCTAATGCCGGCTCGGTAACTTCTTCTACATCAATAATAATTTCTTTCTTAGTTAATTTATTTAACTCTGACTTCACTCGCTCAATATCTTGACCACGCCTTCCAATGATAACTCCTGGCCGGGAAGTCCTTATTCTAATCCTTATAATACTTAAAGACACTCTCTCCACAACTATCGTTGCTACTGAACCTCTAGAGTAGCTCTTCTTGATATGCTCTCGTATCCGCAGATCCTCTTCTAAAAATTCCGCAAATTCTCTCCTTTTAGGAGTAAACCAACGCGAAAGCCAATCTTTACCAAACCCAATCCTTAATATGTAGGGGTGAACTTTTTGTCCCATAAGCTTACTTTGTCTTTGCTCCTTTAATTAATTTTTCTGAGCTTCCCAGCTCTATTAAAATATGCGATGTCCTCTTTCGGATCATCGTTGCTCTACCAAAAGAAGCTGCACGATACCTTTTTAAGACTGGACCAGGATTAGCCACAGCCTTGGAGATAAACAACTTATCCTCTTGATATCCCTTACCCTTAGCATTTGCCAAAGCCGATTTTAATACCTTGCTTAAGTAATAAGCGCCTCTTTTATTAATTAGCACTAATTTAGCCATTGCTCCTATTACCTTTTCATTCTTTATCAAGGTAATAACCGGTCGAACCTTTGTAGGAGAAATTCTAATATATTTTGCTTCTGCTCTAGCTACCATAATAAATCTTTAATAATTTTACTTCTTCTGTATTGCTTTCTTTGCCTTTATGCCACCATGTTGTTTGAATATCCTAGTCGGCACGAATTCACCCAAACGATGCCCAACCATACTCTCAGTCACAAAAACCGGAATATGCTTCCTGCCATTATGTACTGCAAAGGTAAGCCCTACGAACTCCGGATCAATCATTGAACTACGTGACCAAGTCTTTATAGACTTGCGACTCCCCGCTTCTTTAGCTGCCCGAGCCTTCTTAAATAGCTTAGAATCAATAAAAGGACCTTTTTTTAACGAACGACTCATTTTTTAGATTTCCTTTTTTTAGCTCTTCTCTTAATAATATACTTACTGCTTCTCTTTCTAGGATTTCTAGTTTTTGCACCTTTAGTAGGCTTTCCCCAAGGAGTAACTGGATGGGGATTACCCTGACCAGCCTTACCCTCACCACCACCATGAGGATGATCAATCGGATTCATGGCTACTCCTCTTACTTTAGG
>CAZHVO010000010.1:0-24408 GCA_964536195.1 uncultured Planctomycetia bacterium | reverse complement strand
AAATCATCAAACCAGGCAAAATTAGCGGTTACGATATTCACAAAGTTGCTTCGGAAAGCATCATACAAACCTCTCTTGACCTGATCAATCCCAGCCTCAGCTAAATAGTAAGCCTGTATTTCATCCTGCTTCATAGTAGTCATTTTACTTTCTACAATGCCCCGGATAACAAAGCTTCCCAAAACAATGAAAAACCCAACCATTGCAAAATATAAGAAGATTATCGCTACCCCTTTTCGCTTCACCCTGCTCACCTCTTAATCCTTTAGCCCTATAGATTCCTTAAGCTCACCTGGGAATCCAATTGCATTGTTACCGGGGCTTCTCCTCCTTCAGGAGTTTTATTTACTGTCACCTGCATACTAATTACGCCACTAGCAAGAGTAAACTGTATTACATTAATATAATTGGCCAGAACTTCTATCTGGTTAGTATTTAAGTTAGTACGTAGGAGTTGGCTAATGCCTGCGGTCCCTGAAACTAAGGAATATCGAATCTGATCCCCCCAGGTAAATGTGCCCCCGGCATAATCGTCATTGGGGAGCTGAAAAGTAATTACATCCCCAGCAACATTAATATTTACTCTGTCCTGACTTGTTTGGCTAAGCTCCTCAGCCATTTCACTCATTGCCCGACGGGCCTGAGACTGAACATCCATCTGGGCCTTACTAATATTCCAGGAACGCTGCCAACTACCTGCCACCCTCAGGACAGACCCAACAATAATGCTAAGAACACCTACCAAAACCAATATCTCTACAAGAGTAAGTCCTTTTTTTCTATTTTTCATCAGTCCCTTCCTTGCTTAATACAATGTAGCAAGGGTAGAAAAACTCACGTTACCTACTCTGCCTTCTTGAGTCTGCCAAGTAACGGTTACTGTAATTGCTAAAGGATCATCATCTAAAGGATCGCCACTACTATCTAAATCAGTATAAGCCACAGCGACCGCTTCTGAAGGTAAATTATTTACTCCATTGTTAGCGGCCCAATTAGCCCAGTCAACACTTGTAATGTCTGAGAGCGCTGATGCAGTCTTAGAAATGCCGCGGATCTGCTCAACGACAAAACGGCAATCTGTAAGGGCAACAACCCTATCTCTGGTTGCAGCATTGAGCATAGAATAGCCAACAATACTTTTTAGTAAGGCCGGCAAAAGCACTACTAAAATTCCGGTGACTATCATCACTTCAATTAAGGTAAAAGCTTTCCCTTTTCTTGGCATAGATTTATCCCCTTTTATTGAGTGCTTATAACCCCTAATTCAATTCTACCATTTTAAATAGCTTATATCAATTATCTCTTAGAAAACCTTTGAACTATTCAAAAAGTGCCTATTTTAATAGTCTTTAACGATCTTGATAACCTCGTTAATAAAACTATCTTCCGCGTTCAGCAGGTTAAGGTGGTGCTTCAAGAGAAGCCTTTGGTGGGGAGAGAATTCGTCTTTCCCTTTAAGGTTGTCACTCAACCATCCCTTAACTTTCTCTAAAAATCTTTTCTTTAGGCGTAGGTGGGCAAAGACCTTTTTCTTCTCTAGGTAAGGTAAGAAATATAAGGGAATGTCTATATCAATAAAAGGACGTTTCTGGGAAAGTAAAGCCTCCATAGCCAGCTTGAGGAATTCTTTATTGCCCCGGGCAGTAAGCGAGTAAACCTGTCTTTCTAATCGACCTTTTTCTTTAGTGGTATTCTTCTTTATCGCCCCCCCTCTTTCCATTATCTTAAGAGGGTAATAAATAGACTTATTTTCCAAAGAAGCAAAAATTTCTAATTCTTTTTTGATTATTTTTTTTATCTCGTAGCCGTGTTTGGGGCCTTCTTTTAGGATACCTAAGATTATTAACTTCTGGATATTCATCTCTTGATGACAATAGTTCTTCTATGCTTCTATTGCCTCTTTTTCCATTTCATAGCTTTGCTATCTAGCAATAGTAGTGATGGATACAATATGCGGTTGAGGCTTAGCCTCAACCGGCTCCGCCTTTGGCGGAGATTGTATACATCTCTTAAGCTCATCCGTTAAAGATTCCCATCTTTCTATACCTCTGGTATCTCTGATCTATTAGCGTTTCTACAGAAAGACGTGAAAGTTCATCTAGGTTTTTATTTATCGCCCCTTTAAGATTCTGGGCTGAATACTCTGGCCCTCTATGGGCCCCGCCTTCAATCTCCGGAATGATTTCATCGACTATACCCATCTTAAGAAGATCGGGAGCAGTTAGTTTTAAAACCTTTGCTGCTTCTTCTCTCTTAGATGCATCTTTCCACAAAATAGCTGCGCACCCTTCAGGAGATATTACTGAATAATAAGCATACTCCATAATTAAAACCTTATCTCCTACTCCAATGCCTAGGGCTCCCCCGCTGCCTCCTTCGCCAATAACTATAACTAAAACCGGTACTTTTATAGAAAACATATCTCTGATATTTTCGGCAATAGCCTGAGCTTGGCCCCGTTCTTCAGCTCCAACCCCCGGATAAGCGCCAGGAGTATCAATAAGGCATACAACTGGCATATTGAACCGTTCGGCCAATCGCATTATCCTCATTGCTTTGCGATAGCCCTCAGGATGAGCACATCCAAAATTCCTCTCAATATTCTCTTTAGTGTCTTTGCCCTTCTGATGGCCGATAACAACAATTTTTCTTTGGTCCAGCATTGCAAAGCCAGTTACCAATGCCTTGTCTTCCCCAAAGAGACGGTCTCCGGCTAAAGGAACAAAGTCTTTCATTATCATGTCGATATAATCAAGAGTGGTGGGCCGTTGGGGGTGGCGAGAAATCTGAATTTTTTGCCAAGGAGAAAGTTTAGAGTAAATCCCTTTTTTAAGCTTCTTTAACTTCTCAGTTAGATCAATAATCTCTGAAGAGAGATCTACAGCTTTGCCCTCAGAGAATTTTTTTAGTCCCTCTATCTTTTTCTCTAACTCAATAATCGGTTTTTCAAAATCCCAGCTCTGCATCATAAGCTATCGTGCTCCACTCTTAATCGATGATGATTACTTCCGCACCGACAGGAACAATATCAAACAAGACTTCTACGTCTTCATTCTTCATTCTCACGCAACCCAAGGTAATTTGTTTTCCTAACTCGTTGGGTTTGGTTGTACCGTGGATGCCATAGCCTTCTATCTCTACTCCACCATCATCGACTCCCCCTAAACCCATCCACCTTGAACCAAGAATATTATCTGGGCTATCTGGAGGGATAATCGCACCGGTCTTGTACCAAGTGGGGTTTGTAAGCTTATTTCTATCAATATGGAAAGTCCCGGTAGGAGTTGAATTATCTTTGCCGGTAGAGACACTATATGTCTTAATGACTTCGCCTTTTTTCTTTAAGAAAAGGAGATTTTGAGACTTATCTACAACTATGGAAAACTTACAAGTGTTTACCTTCAACTTTTGGCTTGGCCGGATTGTATCTGAGGATAAGTTATTTGCCCTCTTTATAAGATTTACTGTGGTGTCAAACTTCCTGGCGATTTTTACCAAAGCATCTCTAGGCTTAACTACATACTCAGTGCTACACTCATCTATGATTGGTGAAAGGATAAGTTTAATGTTTAAATCCTCTAGCCTTTCTTGAATCTTCTTTAGCTTATTGGCATCAGTGATACTTTCGGCTGCATTTTTATAGAGACCCCTTGCTTCTAAAAGCTTCCCGTCGTTAAAGGCACTCTCGGCATCCCCTAGGGAAAGCATCTTCGAAGTAACGCCTTGGTCTTTTCCACTCTTAGATGATAGGCTTAGAGCCAATATGATTGCTACAATAATTCCGCCGACTATAATACCTACGTGTATTTTTTTCATGGAAGCTCCTTTCTAACTGTAAAGTATAAAAGTAATAGCCACCCCAACAAGGGCGCCCATAAGAACCTCTATCGGAGTGTGCCCGACTAGCTCTCTTAATCTATCTTCTCGAAGTTTCTTTCCTTCTTGAAAGTCTACCATTATTTTATTAAGAATCTTGGCTTGGAATCCTATAGAACGTCGCCAGGTCTGAGCATCAAACATAGTAATTAAAGCAAAAACTACACTTAGGGCAAAGAAAGGTGAAGAGCTACCCAGCTCCTTACCGACACAGATAACCAAAGACACTACAGCAGCGCTATGGGTAGACGGCATTCCCCCTGTGCCGAGAAGCCAATAAAAGTTAAACCTCTTCTCCTTTATCACCCCTATA
Organism: uncultured Planctomycetia bacterium; assembly: GCA_964536195.1. GTDB lineage: Bacteria > Omnitrophota > Gorgyraeia > Duberdicusellales > 4484-171 > Susulua. The sequence continues at coordinate 20,219 of CAZHVO010000010.1, read as the reverse complement.
ATAATCTTTAGGCTCTGAGCAGCTATAGCGCTGAAAAATATCGCCCAGAAAGCCTTATTCTTACTTAGTCCTTCCCAAAATCCATCCATTAGGCTACTATTATATGAAAAAAAGTTGATTTAAGCAACAAAATATTTATCCAAGAACAGCAGGTAACTTCGAGAAATAGCTTGACAAAAAGCATTTTCTATAAATAATCTAATAAAGACGTAACTTATTGATATGTTGAGCATAAGTTGTATGTCTGAATTAGGAGGTCCTATGGGAAGACCAAAGCGTGAACTAAAAAAAATCCATAAGAAAAAAACTAAAAAAGCTCGCGGAGAAGCGAAGCAATGCTCAAAAGGGGAAATCCCTTACGAGAAGCTTACTCGGCTTGCAAAACATTTCTTAAGGAAAGGCAAGAAACAAAAAACAACTTCTGCTTAATCTAGCCAAAGTTGTAATGCTTTTTTACTTTTCTTTTAATGTGCCACTTGCAGCTTAGCCCTTGGGGAAAGGTTGCTAAATCCCCCTTTTCAATCTTTACTCTCTGCCCACCTGACTTCTCTACCTCTACCTCTCCTTCTAGGAAGTAACAGACTTCTTTTGAATCATAATGCCAATCAAAACTACTAGCCTCTTTCTCCCAGATAGGCCAAGTTTCAACACCTAAACTCTTTAACTCATCTTGGCTAGGTTTTTTTACTTCTATATCCATCTCACTCCTCCTTTTTGTATTTAAGGGTTATTTAATTCTGGTTGAGGTAGTTGGGTCTTTCCATCGTGAATGCCGACTCTACCATACCTTACTCTTAGTATTTCTGATTTTTTCAAAGTCATGGTGCCATAGCCTTTCTCCATATATAGGCTTAGCACTACTACATTGTCGGTTTCCTTAATAACCCTTCCTTCATACAAACTTCCGTTTTTTAGAATGACTGTGTCTAAGTCTCCAGGCTTAGTAACTATCTTTATATTCTTAACCCCCTGTATCGTAGGCTTAATAATTGTTTTGAAGGTGAATTTAGAAGTTATAAGTCCAGCCAAAACAAGACAAGCTATACTGCCGAGAATTATAATCCATTTCCGTATCTTTAAGCGAGAGAGGTCGCTGGCTAGAGTAATTTGGTTAGTTCCGGTACGCTTTGAATAATACATCGCCTCGTCAGCTTTCCTGACTAATTCTTCTCTGGTCCTGCCATCGCGAGGGTATGAAGCAACACCAAAGCTCATGGTGATTTTGTAAAAGTTGCTTTTAAACAAAAAAGGTTGTTGGAAGGTATTATAGATACACTGATGCAAAAAACGGTCAACCTCTTGCGTCCCAGTGTCAGGGAATATTATGATGAACTCGTCGCCCCCATAACGGTAATAATAATGCGGATCTCCATAAAAGGTTAACCGAAAAATTCCAGCGACATACTTTAAGACTTCATCTCCAAAAAGATGACCGAATTTATCATTATATCTTTTAAATTTATCTAGATCAATGAGGGCTATTGAAAAACTCTTGCTCTTAAGGTCAGCTTCATCTATGAGCTTGTCCAGAAAAGAATCTAAGGCCTCTCTTAAGAAAAATCCTGTGAGATGGTCTTTTTGGACCTGCTCAATCATGATCCGATCTTTGTTCCTCTTTTATCTCCAATATATCCTTAATATTCTTTCGGCCACTTTTAGTAACAACTTTTGTTAACTCGTCAGTATCGACTACTGACCAAAGAAGTCCACACTCTCCACAAGCAGCAAAATTATTCTTCTTTAACCGAACATTTATCCCGAATAATGAAAAGGGTTTTAATTCCTTGGGTCTAAAGAATGCTTGAGGGGAAATATAGTCGGTCTGATTAAAAACCCTTCCCTTTATTATCTTCTCACTATCACAACGCGGACAATTCATTTTCTCTCCTTTCAAAAAAACCTACCGGCTACAGAAATAGTATACTACAAAACAGACTATTGAGTAAGTTAATTTGGGAAGATTTCATAACCACGATGTAAAAGATTATCTCCCAATAAACATCGTTGCTATACGGTGGGATTTATCTAAAAAAGGCGATAGTTTTTTTGGAGCAAGGTATCTGCTTTTATAGAAAAGCAATTTACTATCAACTGACTCCATATACCATCCCTTTTCCTCCTCAAAAATTCTTAGTATATCTGGGTTAAAGAGATTAATTATTGCCTCGGCCTCATCACCTTGGAGCAAGTACCGTTTGCTAAAGGTGGGGCTTGACTCAATTTTAAAACCAGAGGATTTTCCAAATTCAATAAGCCTCTTGGGCCTAAGGGAAAAGGCTGGTATTGAAAATTTCTCAGACTCAAAAAACGCTACTGTATATATACATGATTGCTCGCTTTCTCCGCCGGAATTCTCGCGGTAAGAGTAGTGGAATATTGAAATTTTAAAACTATCTCTCTGGCCGCTTAGAATATTTCTCACTGTCTTTTTTCGACCCTTAGAGAATAAACTAAAGTTGGGGAGTTTAGAAAGGTATGAATTATCTCTCTTGTTTAAAAAAGAAAACTTTGCTCCATCGGCAAAAGATTGCATTTTCTTGGACCGGCCTGTTTTAAGGAGCTGGCCTATTATAAAAAGTATTACAAACGGCAGGACGCATACCAGAATCGATACAAGTGCAACTTTCATAATACTCCCTTCTTAAACAAAAAACATGGCGGCGAGTGGACTTGAACCACCGGCAAAACGGGTATGAGCCGTTTGCTCTACCAGCCTGAGCTACGCCGCCAGAAGTATCTAAATTATATCAAAGCCTTAGAAAAAATCTATAATAAATTTCAGTGACTGGTTATAGAGGTTTAATACTTATCCGGGGGATTAATACCGGCTCTTTTTAACATCTACGCCATTTAATAGTGCTCCGAGAACTTTTACTCTGTTGCCAATCATTTTTTGAGCATCTATAATGTGCTGGAAAGGGGTAGCACCGGCTTTGATTACAAAGATTACACCATCGCATTCTCGGCCAAAAACAAGAGCGTCAGTAACGTTTAATATCGGAGAGCTATCAATAATTATCTTTTTAAACTTTGTTCCGGCTTCTTGCAGGATTGCTTTTATCTTATCTGCCTTTAATAATTCTACAGGATTAGGAGATGCCGCGCCTAAAGGCAACACTGAAAGGTTCTCTATGCTTGTCGGGACTATTGCCTCATGGAAGGAAGACACTCCAGCTAAAGCATTAGACAATCCCCTCTCGTTATCGATCTTAAAGATTTCATTGAGCTTGCCCTTTCTCATATCTCCATCAATTAACAGTGTTGGTTCTCCAGCCGCAGCAAATGTTATGGCAAGATTCGTAGCCACAAAGCTCTTGCCCTCTTTCGGTATAAAACTACTGACTACAAAAGTCTTAAGCGAATTCTCTGCGGAACAAGTAGCCAAAAGTGAAGCCTTAGCTTTTCTGAAGGCTTCAGCTACATAAGAATAGTGTCTCTGGTGAGAGACTAAATCAGCATCCTTTTTATTCTTGAGCTCTTTTTCTATTGAAGGGATATATCCTAAGTAAGGTAGCTGGGTGCGGCACTCTACGTCTTCAGGAGTCTTCAGTGTCGAATCTAGGGATTCTAAAAGATAACTTAAAACTATACCAAGGACAAGGCCGGCTATGGCATTTAGAGGAATACTCTTCTGAGCGATAAAGCCAAAGGCACCAAAGGCAATAGTTAGAATTATGACTGTTGTAATATGCCGGCAGAAAATTATGTCGATATGCTCTTTAAAGGTGAATCTTCTAGACTTTATCTCTGGTATCATTTTCGCCCCCTTCCCTTTAATACCACATTTTAATAAAAAGTCAAGGATACGCCTAAAGCTGTCTTCTTAAAAAACAGCTGAATAACAAATTAAATGGCGGGCGCTACTGCAACCAATTCGAACCTTATCAGAAATCAAGGCTACCGTTGTTATTGAACCCACCAAGCGGATACCATTATACCAAACCATAGCAAAAAAAGCTAAACAATTTCGTCTGCTAGGTATGTCTTACGAAAGCATAGCCAAAAGCTTAAATATTGACAAAGCAACAGCGCGAAAAGCCTGTAATTATAAGGAGGGATAAAATATGTTTTTCCATATCCCCTACTATAACCCACCAAAATACCCTATAGAAAAGAAAATCTGGATCAAAATCCGTTTTGTACACGAGACCGATAAAGCTATTTTGGTTTACCCCGTTAGAAGTAAACACAAAAGACCCAACACTCGCTCCCAGCAAGATACTTCTAACGGGGTTTATTGTAACGGCAAGAAACTCTGGATTCCCAAGTCGCAAGTATATAAGATAAGGTTAAGAGAGGGTGTTTTTGAAATCTACATTAAAGAAAGCTCGATTAGGTAGCTAAATGTTGTGCCTTCGATTGTCGCGGAATTGAAAATAGAAGGGGTCCTTTTTTGATTTTATTTTTTTAAATAGCCTTGTTTTCTACAAAGCTACCCGTGCTGGCTGTGGAAGAACTAATTGTGATTGACTGCTTCCATTTTGGCCACCCTTGGACTTTATTATAATTATCGGAAGTAGTTTCTTGAAAAGAATTTTTATTTTTCTTTTTCTTTTTTCTTTTTGCCATTTTTACCCCTTATATTTAATTTTGCTCCAATTGATATTTCTTTATCTAAATATGACATACCAACCAATGGAAAGCGAAAAGTAGCTTCTTGTTCAGACCATTTGATTGTCTTTCCTTTTTGCTTTCTTATTATTTTAACACCATTACTTAATTTTAGTGAAAATAAATCAATAAATCTTCTAGGCCCAACTCCTATAAAAACTTCAAATACTACTTTAGTTTCATGGTTTGTAGACTCTTTTTTTATCTCTATAGAATCATCATGTAATCGTAATGCTTTACTTTTAGGGTATGGCTCTACGAAAACTACTCTCGTTATACCTGAAGCAACAATGTGTTTAGCGCAATTATGACAAGGAAAAGTTGTAGAATAGATAGTTCCTTCTCTTGGACTAATTCCTATTCTAGAACAAGTTGATAAAGCCTCCATTTCAGCATGGACTGCTCGTCCATACTCTGTTATATCAAATAACCCCGACTCTTTAAGAATTTTTCTTAATTTTTCTTCAGAGATTTTAGTTTTACTTTCTTCTAATTTAATTTTGGACACTATTTTAGTAGCAATTTCATTCTTTATTTTCTCATTAGCGTCGTACCCTTTTACAAAATCTCTTTTATCGTTTGGATCATCAGACCAATATAAACCTCCACCCTTTTTAGGTACATCGTTGCACCCCGTAGCAATAACTTCTCCCTCTTTAGAAGACACAACCGCCCCTATCTGGCGAGATAAATCCCCTGAACGAAAAGAAGATGTAAAAGCTAGAAACATAGCAAATTCATCTTTAGTGGGGGTTATGTATGGGTTGCAGAATATCAAATCAAAAAATCTCTTCAAATGGTCTTGAAAATTCTTACTATCAATATCAAAAAAAACATCTGACGTATAAAATGTATTACGGGTCTGCTGGCCATACTTATCCGACTCTTCTTCATCACGCCCTATTAAATAATTAGCGCTCGTTTTACTCATGCCTTGTCTTCCTGTAAGATATCTTTCCTTATTTTTCCTTGAACTATAAAATCCTAATAGAAAAAAACCTTTACCATAAACCGTTCGATACAGTAGTGCTTCGTGCGGATTTTTAATTGACCGAAAAATATAAGCACTCCCTTGTTTTGGTTTTGGAGATATTCTTATATTTTGGATTTCTACAATTGAATGTTTCGCTAAAATATCTTTTTGGTTACTTATGAATCGAGCCTCGTTTCCTGCTCGCATACCAGTATCTATTCGAGAATACTCTGAAGAATCATCAATTATTGTTTCAACTCCGTTTATATTCTGTATTAAACTACTTAATCTGATTGTATATGGTTTATATTTAAATTTTTTTGCCAAATAGTCATTCATCAAACCGCAAATATAATTTAAATCTATACCTACAGGAGCCACTAAACCTAAAAATATTTCTGGACGAAATTTTTTTGCCATTATACCTTTACATAAATAATTGAGTTTTTAGAATAGTGCTAATTATATTATAACCTATTTATTGAAAACTGAATAAACTTTAATTACAGTCCTAATAATCAAGAGCCGCAATACTTAATTATTTTGAAATAGAGCCATCCTCGTTTTTACAAGATTGCTTGGAATAGCGACTACCTGCCCTGATACCAGTCACCATCTTCATCTATATCGTAAAAATCTTCAGGGTCTACGTCTTCTAAGTCAATGCATAGCTCTATACCAGCAGCCTCCAGCGCTTCCGAACTCTCAAGCTCTAACCCACATACACGGCACTTGAATGAATCACAATATAACTTAACAACCGGATAAGCGCCTTCTGGATTTCCATCTCTATCAAAATCTGCTTCCCACTTCTCTACTTCATAAGAACCACTTACCACGCCCAAGTTTTTACAAATGGGGCACTCTGTATTTTCTTCTTCATATTTTGTTAATACATAGCTTTCTTCAAGAGTTTTAATTATTCCTTTTACAACTTCTTTTTCCATACCTTGAAATCTTTGTTTAAAATCAGAACGTGCTTTTGCTAAGCTAGTCTGTACTTCTATTTCTATCTCCCGTCTCGAATCTTTTATATTTGTACTTGCTATATCACTAAACTCTCCAAAAAAGTCCTTTAAACCAATATTCAACGCTCCTAAGATTATTTTCACATGTTTAAGGTAAGGAGTAAAAACTTTTTTTGCTAGTTCAGCATCGTGGTCTCCAAGATGTACGAGCCCACTGCGTATATTTGCCAAGATATTCATTATTTCTTCATGTTCTTTTAACTTTGGCAATATTTGAGAGCATCTGTTAAATACTTCTCTTGCTCCGAGAGTTCTTATATTTGCAGGGCTCTTTCTAGCATGCTTACCTGCACCACAAACATGTAATAGTGAGTCGAAATCTTTATCTATAATCAAGCTTGGGTGGATATCAGCTAAATATGCTTTCCCAAGCAATTCTGAAGATATGGCTAAGTTAACAAGAAAATGCTCGTTCTCACCTTCTACATAATTCTTAAGACCTTTATTAGCAAAATCCTTTGAACGCTCTAAAATCTTTTTTTTCATATAGACCTTCGTAAACAATTAAAAAATAAAAATTCCGGGACCACGCGGCTGGATTATTTTAAAATAGAAGCATCCCCTTCTTTATACAGGTCTGTTCTCGTTATTTACAAACTATCTCTCTACCAAAACCTCCATCCAAGCATACGCACAACATAATAGTAGAGCTTAGCTGATCTGAAATTATTACTTTTTAAAATATTATAAAACTCCCCATCCACTTCCTTACGTTTAACAATTGATTTTAGCTCTTTACTAAACTGATAAAAAATATCATGAACTAATGAGGCGTGGTAAGTTTTGCTTACCCCTGTTTTCGGATTTAATACCGCTTCTAGCGTACCCCAACACATATCAAACAGCTTCCATTTAGGGCTGCACCCGTCCCAGCAATACCCAGTCTGATAACTACCCTTAATCGTAACTGTCCCGTCTTCATCTAATTTCATCCATTCATTTTCAAACTTTTTTCCAACAATAGCTGATCTATAAATATAATCTTCATTTATACGGTATAAATACACACCCATGGTATTACCCCCTTATCAATAATTCGATAAAATTCCAGGAACACAATACTTAATTATTTTAAAATAGAACCGTCCCCTTTCCCATAGTTAATCTCACTTCTTGATATCTTTATACTGAATTGACTTATTCACTTTCTCTATAAAGTCTTCTTTTTCTTCCTTAGTTAAGTGAATTGTGTCCTTATCATTGACATCAAAAGTATACCAAATAAACTTAGGAAAATCTTTATATTTTTTATTTGTATTTATTAATAGGGTCAACTCCCTTTTATTTAAATTAAGTGATCTCCCCAGAATTCAATCTATTTTACGTTTCAGTGCCTGACCCCGCTATTCCCGTACGTTCAAAATCACCCACCTAAAGAGCCACTGAAGGCGGCGAGCTATGTCGGTTGATTTGAGTTATGTTAGGAGTTATTGACTATTTTTATCTTCTTCAGTTTCCTTTTTTTCCTTGACGTTTGCTTCTTCAAGTTTTTCTATGTCTGGCCACTTTGCCACTTCTTCTTCTTTCTTTTTTTCCTTCTTTTCTTCATCTTGCATAATAATTGCCCCCTTTAAGTTCATTACCTCTATCTTGTATATTGTGCTACCATTTTGAATTTTTAAAATAAAAAACGGAATTGTAGTGCAAATCAAAAAAATGATAGCAACGAATAAGCTTCTTAGGGTTAAAATGAAATATCCTGATTTCCTTTTATTATTCTCTCTGTTAAGTGTAGTCGCTTTGCTGTACCGATCTAAAAGAAAAGATGTAAATTGTTTATCTACACCAGAGTTAATAGTTTTAATTGTTGAGTCTATTTTATTTAAAGAAGGCATATAGCCATACTCGAAACCAAAAATGGACTTATATAAATAATACAAAGAAAAGGCGATTGTAATTGCCAAACACAATAGAAATAGCCAAAATGCGATTGAAATAACACTAAGCTCAAGGTGCAATTTTGAAATATTGGTAAGATAAAAAGCAACTGCTCCAATTAATAATGTAAGTATGGCTATAGAAAAGTTTAATCTTGAATTTAATGTGTCTTTTCGGTTTATTTCAAAATAATAACAGTTTTCATAAAATGAAAGAATTTTTTTGCCATCGTAAAAGTTATCCATTATTTTATTTTCTCCTAACGCTCGAACTCACTGGCACGAGCCGTCACCGAAAGGCACGGGTTAGAGCCAGTGGGGGTGAGTTGTTATCTGTTATTTATTATATCATATTTTAAAAATCTAGTTCATGTGGAACAATACCATGCTTATTTATTGACCCCCACAGCGAAAAAATCACCGAATGCTTTTTTTCTGCAGCTTGAGGATCATTCTTTTTAAATTCTGGAATATTAATTGCTGTAAGAAAGTAATTTTTTGGTGGATCAATTTTGTCTTGTCCTATGTAATGTGCAGGATGGTTTGTGAAAAATAGATATGCTGGTATAGGACCGCTTGTTTTAATTTGATCTTTTTCTATTTGACCGATAATTTTGAAAAGAGGTTTAGTCCAGCTAATTTTAAATTCTTTTGCTTCTTCAGGAGGCATATTTACATCTACAAAAATAATTCTTTTATATTCAGCGTCCTTTTTTAAAGCGTCGTTTAATAATTTTCCTATCCTTAGTCTAAGATCTTTCAAGTTTTGTTTTTTACCTTTTTGCCCAAGAAACCCTAGCCGGTGACGGCTTTTTGCCTCTACAGAATATTTTTCTTTTGTGTTTTTATGAGTAGCTTGAAATTCACAATGTGTTTTATCTCGGTTATCTTCATCTTCAAAGTCTATACCAAAACCAGCTTTAATAAAAGATGCAGCAACATATAATTCATAACGTGCTCCTTGAAATTGATCTTTATTTTTGATTCTAGATAGTAGCTTTCCTTGTAGTTTTGAGTGGTGTCTGAGTATATATAAATCGTACGCTAAGGCTAAATAAGAACCAGTAATCCCAGTGCAAGTAGCTGGTGTTGCTTTATCGTTTTCTTTGAAGTATTTTTTCCGAAATGCACAAACTTCTTTATACCAGTGTAAAATTGGATGCATTTCGGAAGCGTCTTTTTTTAGTTCTTCCTTTCCCCAATTTTCCTTTAAAACTTTTATTATGTAATCAAAAAGAAAATCATGGAATGATTTCCATTTTTTTGAGTAGTGGATTTGGTTTCCTACAGCTACCATTTTGTATCCCTTAAACTCTAATGATATTGGGGGGCGCACATCCCCATATAATCTTTGTGATTTTTGGTATTTTTCTAAATTTTTGATTACTTCTGCAGGAATTACGTCTTTATGGGTGAAGTTACCACAACATTTCTTGTATTTTTTACCACTGTTGCATGGGCACGGTTCATTTCTTCCAATTTTGTTTATTTTCATTTATTTTATTCAGATAACAACTATTGTACGACCATCATTTTGCTCGGCTTAATTACAGATTTAATCATTCTAGAGACACAATATTTAATTATTTTAAAATAGAACCGTCCCCATTCCTCCTTCTCTATCAATAACTTTCTGCTTTCAGTTCCTGGCCCCGCTATTGCTTAATTTTATTTCCTTCACTGAACTTTTTTAAAATTTTCCCAGTAATATTTACAACCGCCTTTGCCTGAGAAATACTCATATGAACTACATCACCTTTATGATGAATCAATCGATTACGAAAACACCCAACATATGCCCAATCTTCTATTCCGTCTCTTACCCTACTAAACAGAAATTGAAAACCATGTCTATAATCTTCATCGTCTTTAAAATATTTAGTAACAATGGATATTTTATCTCTTGCCGGTAACTGCCACAAAAATTGATATACCTTGTTTTCATCATATCCCATCAAATGCATACAATAACGGATAGCATAATTAAGTGTGGCCTCAATACTAACCGAACAAAGTACCACCGCTGCTATAGTTTTGCTATCTCCACATCCGGGCGTTTTAATATTACTACTTAATGTCTTAGCTTCTTTTAACAATGCTCGACTAATATCAAAATGATCAGTTTCTATTGTAGCAAAGAATAGTTCATTATACTGAACCTCCTCATTCTCATAATCGGGCAACAAGGGCTTATTTTTGTCTATCCTATCGTCTAAAAATTTCACGACCTCCTTAAATTTTCTCTTTAAATCTCTTCTATTAATTTTCTGTTTGTTTTGAGAATATAAATTAGGGTCCATCGTATTCCTTTTACAATTCCGGGGGCACAATACTTAATTATTTTAAAATAGAACCATTCCCTTTTCCTTTCTATCCTTCTTTTTCCATGTTTTGCAACAGCAACGATGCTCTGCTATGTAGATGGTCAAATGTTATAATATCAATTCCGTGTAAGCTATCATTAAGAAGCCGAAAAGCAGTTTTTTCTTCTATTGACCAGTCGTTAGAGCGCCCCAATATAATTATACAACTAGGCTTAACAGGTGTTTGACACTTATTTTTTCTTTGCCAGTCAGGGTCAGAAAACTTTTTTTCTAATTGAAATATGTAATTAGTAGCCTGTGTTATAGCACCTTTCAATCCCTCGCTTGGCTGTAAAAATTCTCTATATTTCTTATATTTACCAGTTGTATCTTTCTGCCAAAATTCTAAATGAGGGTGCTTAATTTCTACAATATCAATAAACCCATCTTCCGATTCAAATATATAATCTGCTGTGTCCCAAAGATCGATTCGCCTCTCATCAAGTAAAACAAAATATGATAATCCAAACATCCAGCGATTCTTTTCCAAAAAAGGTTGCCAATAGTTTTGCTCTTTTTTATTTGCATCATCAAGCGCTTCCTTAAATTCAAGCAAGGATATTTTTCGCGCTTGCACTAACTTAAATGCTAATATCCTTTTGTCAAGATCTGGATATTGCTCTTTAAAAAGATCATAAATTGCTATCTTATTCTTCTCGGATTCTAAAATTCGTTTTATTATATCGATCTTTACAGCATCATTTGACAAAATAACTGAGGTATAATCTTTTGAAAGGATATCTATATTCAACAATGCTTGATTCGCCTTAATATATGCTGCCAATCTTTCCATTGATGCCTTATCGGAGATAGAAAACCCTGATTCGGTTATTACATTTTCCTCGACCCAACAAGGCTCTTCTTTAACTTTTTTAAACTTGGAAAATTTTAATGCATAATGATGGGGTTTACTTTTTTTCTTATCGGGGATATGAATGGCTTGCACTTCTATAAGATAAAGCACACGAGTTCTATCGCTTAATTTTTCGGCATTAATAAATATTGGTTCTGGAAAACCAAATTGTTTTGCAGTCTTAACTTTTAAATCATAAAATTCTTTGGCTTTCATTCTTGCCTTTCTTTCTTGTTAAACATTCTGCAACAGAGATCTAACAATTCCGGGGATACAATACTCAATGCTTTAAAATAGAGCCATCCCTTTTTTTGTTACCCATAAATTAGAAACATAATTCCTCTTTCCCTGGAAATTATTTGCCTTTGTCGTTATATTTCGGTTGGCTTACCTTAATAACATTGCTTTCTTTTTTCTCTGCATCTCTTATGCTATTAAACTGCTCTATTTGAACTTTGGTCCCCGGAATTTCTCCAAGATGCTCTTCAAGTCTTTCCTGCACTCTTCCTTTTTTGGCAATTCCAGCATAATTTGTTCCACCTGCTTGGGTTTTTATCTTATATAGAACAGGCTTATTGTTTGGTAATTTGTTAATTCCCGTTTTATTAAAATTAGTTGTTCTCTTCCCCATCTTCACGCCTCCTTTAAATTGGTTCCCAATATATATAGTTTATCCAGCCATATAAAGACTATCATGGTTTATAATATTAGTCAAGAACAAAAAGTAGAACACGCAAAATAGTTCTTGACAAACATCTTGCAATCTATAGAATAAATTATAAAGGAAAATAATTTAATGAGAAAATTACATTCAATCCAAGAAAAACTTCTTAAAATTTTAAAAGACAATATTGATGATCCTTTAACAGTGCGCGAATTACAAGGCACATTAAAAGCTTCTTCCCCTAGCGTAGTGCATCATCACATATTGCAATTAGAAAATAAAGGTTATCTAAGACGTAATCCAAACAACCCAAAAGACTACCAGGTTTTGTCTGACTCGCCAGAAAAAACTATCACCTATATAAATCTATACGGATTAGCACAATGCGGACCAAAAGGCTGTATACTAGATGGAAATCCTATTGACCGCATTCCAATTGCGTCAAAGTTACTTGGTTTTCCATCTTCAGAGGCTTTTATGGTCAAAGCGAAGGGAAAATCAATGGCACCGAAAATTAACGATGGTGATTTGATTATCTCAAAACGAGCATCAAGCGCAACCAATGGCGCTATCATTGTATGCGTCAATAATGGGGAAGCACTTATAAAAAAATTAAAAAAAGGAAGAGAAACTATTCTAGTTTCTCTAAATCCGGCCTTCGAACCTTTTTTAGCTTCTAAAGATTTTAAAATAGAAGGCATTGTAAAAAGCGTGTTAAGCTATAAACTATATTAATTATGCAATTAGCGTTACCTTTTAACAAAGACATAAAAAAAGAGCGGCTAGAATTATATCCTTGCGCTAGCCCCCACAAAGAGATATTGTCTGCTCTATTTTCTTCCTTTAAACAAAATCATTTAGATGACGTAAAAAAGATTGACGATCATTTAACAAATACAATAATATCAGTTTTAAATTCACCAAAAAATAGGCTAGCAAATCTCGAACACACAAAAAGGTTATCTTGCCTAGTTGGATACCCACCGCAAGATCTGTCGCCGTTTGAAGAACTAATATCTATTATCTTTCAGTCAAAACCACTTAGACATAATGGGAAAACTCACGGCGATCTAATAAGAAAAAGAAAAGGGATATTTCATACTCCATATAATGTAGCAAGGATTATTGCCAAAGAAGCTTTACAACCTCACATAAATAAAATATACAGGAAAATAGTACACACTAATAACGCTAAACTACGAGGAGAGCTGTATAGTGCTCTTTTATCTCTGAAAATTATCGACCCCGCTTGTGGAACTGGTATTATCTTGTCTGCGTCAGTTGAATACCTTTGTGAAATTAATCAAAAGTTATACGAAAAGTTAAAAAAAACAAACTATTATCTTCCAACGAAGGAGTTTTCGGACTATATTATTTCTAATAGTATCTTTGGTGTAGATATAGACCCCGAAGCTTGCTCTGCAACCCGAGCTATTTTAGCCGCTAAATATGCTATAAAAAATAAGGACTTATCTAGAAATATAAGATGTGGTGACTCTATACTACCGACTAATCTATTTAACGAAAACAGTTTTTCTTTTCAAAAAGATTTTTCCTCCATATTCACAACACAGGGCGGGTTCGATGTTTTAATAATGAATCCTCCTTACGAAAGATTAAAAATAGACAAGTCAGATTTTAACCAAATCTCGAAAGCAGAAAGTATTTATCATACAAATAAACAAAGTACTGCGAACCTCGTGAAAATAATAAAGAAATCTAAAGAATATCCCCTGTCTTCCCAAGGAGTCTTAGATCTTTATAAACTATTTATCGATAAAGCAACTCAGATAACCAATACTACCGGTACAGTTGCATTTATAGTTCCACTTTCTTTGTTGGGTGACAAATCATGCAGAGATATACGCAAGTATTTGTACCAGAAAACACACATATACAATATTTATTGCATCCCGGAGAGTGCTAAAATATTTCACAATGTTTCCCAAGCATTCTGTATTCTGGGATTGCAAAAAAATATTGTAGGAAAGAACCCAACGTTGCTGTATAAAGACGTTTCCTCAATATCACCTTTAATATACGCTAATAAGTTTGTCATTAACAAAAATGATATAAAATCAATATGTCCCGATACGCTATCTCTACCTCTCACAGACGAAACTGGGTGGTCAATATTAAAAAAAGTACATAAACAAAAGTTATTACACCAAGCGGATAATATAAGTAATCTTCGAGGTGAAATAGATTTAACCTTCTGCGCAAAATACATAACGGATAATCCTAATGATGAGCACCTAATAAGAGGGAATATGGTTAGCTCTTACTCCTTGACTAATACAAAAAATACTAAGCCTTCTTATGTCAAAGCAGAAGTTTTAAATAATTCTAAATTAATCGGGACAAAACAAAAATATACAAATACAACAAGAATAGTAGGACAACAAATTTCAAATATGGGATTGTCTAAAAGACTTAAATTTTCTCTGGTAAATAAAGGATTTGTCGCCAATTCCTGTAACTTTCTAACAATAAAAAATAATAGTAAGCCCGACTTGCTAATTCTGTTAGGCTTGCTTAATTCTGCCCTATTAAACTGGAGATTTAAACTAACTAGCACTAATAACCACGTGAATAATTATGAATTAGACGAACTACCAATCATAACGATGAATAAAAAAAATATGCGCCTATGTCTTAAGGTAGAAAAGCTAGTAGAGTCCCAATGTGAAGGATACTCGGTCGATAAACAACAAAAAATTGACCTATTAATATTTAATCTCTACGGTTTAACAAATAATGAAAATGCATATATCTTAAAAGCCCTTGGTTTATAATGCCTAATATGAAAATGCACAATCACATAGCATCAAGATTCAGCGAGTTAGAGTGGAGCATGGTCAAGCACATTCCACCGGGCGGAAATTGGCGCAATATACCAACTAGTGTTCCTTCCCAACGACTTGCCCAAATAAGAGAATCTGGTGGGAGAACGACCTACTATGGACGGTTACGCCTCGACAAACCTAGCTACACTATTTCAACATATTTCAATAGAATTGGTAATGGATGTTTTATCCATCCTTCCCAAAATCGCCTTATTTCTATCCGTGAAGGAGCAAGGTTGCAATCATTTCGCGATTCTTTTATTTTCTATGGTTCTAAAACATCTCAATATAAACAGATTGGCAATGCTGTTCCACCTTTATTGGCACGCGCTATAGCCACAACAATCTCCCCCTATCTTCAAAACAAAACCTTTATAGATTTATTTTCTGGCGCAGGCGGGATGTCTGAAGGTTTTATCATGGAAAAATTTTCTCTTTTAGGTGCTATAGAGAAAGAGAGAAATTACTTTGAAACATTCTTAAAAAATCACACAAACGGATGTCCCAAGAATCATTTTATTGAAGGCGATATTACTAATTCTGACAATAAACATAGACTTATTAAGCTAAAAAACAAAAAAAAGATAGGTGTTATAATCGGTGGTCCTCCCTGCCAAGGTTTTTCTACAGCAGGATGGCGAAACCCTAACGATACCAGGAATCAGCTATTTAGAGACTTTGTCGATCTTGTAGATAAAATTAAACCGGAATTTTTCATAATGGAAAACGTACCTGGTCTATTAACCATGCGTAAAGGTGAAGCTGTTGCGGAAATCATTTCCTCATTTAGCCAAATTAGATATCATGTAAACAAACCCATGCTACTGAAAGCTGAAGAGTTCGGTGTTCCTCAATTGAGGAGAAGAGTTTTCATAATTGGTTCAAGAAAAAAGATTTTGATAAACCCCCCTGAACCACTTTTTTTGCTCAAGCCAAGTAATGGCAATCTTTCTCTTTCCAATAATTCTTTACCAACTGCTATAACAGTAAAGGAGGCGATTAATTGTTTGCCTCCATTAAAAGCAGGAGAAGGTTCGTTTGCTATGCTCTCCAACAATGCACCAACATCGAAATATGAAGAGTTAATGATGGGTATGGTATCTTTCAAGAAGTTCTATGAATTCAAGAAGAAAAATCCTTAATTGCCAGTGCAGACAATAAGAATATTATCTTGTTTAATTGTTTATGTGCTTTTGATATTTCTACGCCTTTTAACAGTTTAAATAATTTTTCTAAATGTTCATCCACTTTCTCACTTATCCACCGCTTGACTCTCCGGTTTTTCTTTGCTCTATACTCTTCTAATGATTCAAATGATATCCGCATATACCTCTTAGCATTCTTTCTTTTATTTTCACTTTTTAATGGCTTCTTAATAACTTTCATTTTCTCAAGATAAAAAGGATGAAAATCCTTAAACCTATAGTCGAAATAAGAGTATTGTGGCTTTAAATATTCTTTTAGAAAACCATCATGCCCTTTTTCGCTTATCAAAGCCAGTAGCGTTAAGACATTATGTAAATGACTTCGCATGATTTTGCTCAACCGTAATGCCTGACTATCATTCTGAATCTCGCCCTTCAGTGCGTTCCAAACGTATTTTGAATGCCATGATACCACCTGATGACCTTGCTTCTCATGCGCAAGCAATATACTTACATCAGAATAATTCATTCTATTGTTTTTCTGACTATTGCAAGAGTTACATAAAGGGCTAAACATTGGTCGATGAGTAAAGCCTAGCGAAATTGGCCCAATATGGTCCGCTGTCATTTTAGTTAATCTTCTGCATTTTGGACAACTTAGTTTATTTCTAAATCTCTTAAACTCGCTCATCAATCTATTTGAAAAACCCCAATCCCCTTCTGCCCAATTCTCATAAGCCCTTCTGTCTTGAGAATAACGTTTTAGATTATCAGGATGTCTTCCCTTATCGGTTTCACTACGACAACATAATCCATCAGAATGAAACCCATCTAGCCTGTCGGGAGAATTGCTCATAACCCCTGGAGATAACAGCTTACTGCAATTATTAACATAAACATTTTGTATATATTCAATAAAAAGTTTTTTTTCATCTTTTATTGAAAGCGGTACTTTAAAAATTTCTCGTACTTCCTTGAAAGGGGTATTTTTTCTATTAAATAGTACATTTAAAATATCTATTACATCGTTATTACGAAATTGAAATTCATTAATATTTACTTTTTTTGCTATTTGATTAATTTTCTTCAAAAGCCGTTTCGTCGGATATATATAATAAATAAACATTTCTTTCCCACATATTTGGCATACATGTTTTTTTGTAGGATGTATAGCCCTCGCAATTGTTGCATAACATCCTGATTCTATTTTTATACCATATTGACCACACTTTTTCTCCCACCATTTACGTCGCAATAGACCACTTTCTGACTTACCAGCGACTACCCACTTCACTCGTCCATCGCTTTGCCTTTCGTAGTAAACTCCACTATAATTGGGATGGCTAATAATAAACTCTGTATATTTAACAAAATTTTTGTGCCACTTTCTTTTATCTTCTTGAGTCATAATTTAATCCAATAATTATTTCAATTTTACTAACAGAAATATTCATTCTTTCTATAAATAGGTCTTCACCCTTTCTCTTCACCCCACCAACTCATCTATTTTAATCTTAAAAACATTAGCGAGTTTCGTTAAGGTCTCTAGAGTTGGGTTCTTGTTTGACCCTGACTCTATCTTGATTAGAGTGCTGTAGGTAATTCCGGCCTTTTGGGCGAGTTGTTCCTGAGATAAATGGTGTTTTTTTCTTAGTTTTTTGATGTTTGCGGCGAGCATAAAATCTCCTATTTTTTTACTTGACAAGCTATCAATATATTGATAGTATTGTATTAATAGATTGCTATTACTTTATTGCTTTTAATTTAATGATATTTTATCTCGTCTTTAAAAAGAATCAAGTATTTTAAATATGGCCATTAAACAGGCAATTCAACAGATTGAATGTCCAGCTCAGCCAATAAATTTTAATTGGTCCGATGATTCTGCTGTTAAAAATTTACTAGATGTAATCTCCTCTATTCTCGCTGAGGAATATGTTGAGATAGCCAAAAGAAACCATGATGTATTTAAAAATGAAAAATAATATTAACCTGAATATATCCCTCCTCGCTATATATAGGGTAAAATGTCTTCGACTTTTTACCCTAACTCGGAGGGATTTAATTCGAACTACAGGTTTTTCTTTGAAAAACCTAAGTCTCATTAAATGAAAGTTGCAATATACGCTCGTTATTCCTCTGAAAACCAAAGCGCCAAAAGTATTGATGACCAAATACGGGTATGCAAAGACTATGCCGGCAAAAATAACTTTCTTGCGGAGGGTGAACATATCTATATTGATGAGGCCATTTCCGGATCTATTGTTAACCGCCCCGGATTGCAAGCTCTAGAAAAAGCTGCCGAGAACAAAGAGTTTGATACTGTAATTGTCGATGACTTATCTCGGATATCGCGAAGCAACCATCAGATGTTAACCTTAGTTTTAAAATTCAATTATTTACAGATTAAAATTATTTCCGTTTCCGACGGTATTTCCACTGATGATGATAATTCAAAACTAGGTATTCACTTACGCGGACTTATGAATGAACTTTATCTTGATGATTTAAAGAAGAAAACTATGCGGGGATTAGAAGGCCAAAAAATCCGCGGCTTTAGTGCCGGTGAAAATGTATTTGGCTATTCTACCGAGCCGGTTGGCGAGCTAAGAATTGGTAAAAGAGGCGAAGCAAAACATGACGGAATGATCCATAAGATAAATCCCGAACAAGCCGATATAGTAAAAAGAATATTTAACGAGTTCTCCGAAGGTAAAAGCTTGAGAAAGATCGCCGCATCGCTTAATGAGGATAAAATCCCTACTAAACGCGGCCTTTCCGGTGGTTGGAATATTTCCAGTTTGCGTAGAATCTTACAAAACAAAAGATATATAGGTATCTGGGTATGGAAGAAAACCAAAACCGTCCGAGATCCTCTAACCGGGAAAAAGAAAATTGTTTCTCGTCCCGAAAAAGAACATTTATCCCTACGCAGGGAAGATTTAATAATCATTGAGCAAGATATTTGGGATAAAACCCGGGAAAGATGGTCTAAAATGAAAGGCACCTATCCTCTATCCAAAAAGGCAAGAGCAAACGGCCAAAAACAAAAAAGTTATGTTTACTCTAACCCAACTCATCTTTTTTCGGGAACCATGAAATGCCACTGTTGTAACGGGCCAATTGTTCTTGTCAGCGGAAAAAGCGGTGGTTACTACGGCTGCTATAATTTTAGGCGCAAAACCTGTACTAATAAATTATTGGTATCACGTAAACGCCTAGAGAAAATAATTCTCTCTGCCTTGCAAGAAAAAATTTTAACTCCCGACAACGTTGATTATATTTATAAGAATTTAGAGAAGCAAATAGCAAAAAGATTAAACGATAACCCTGAGGCGATTAAAAAGAAAAAGGCTCAACACGACAAAATCTCTTTGGAAATGCAAAATTACCTTAACTATATTAAATCAGGTAACTTTTCAAAAGCCGTATCTGAGGCGCTAAAGCAATCTGAATCGAGATTTGAGCTGTTAACCGAAGAAATCAAGTCCCTGGAATTCCAGAAGAGCAACACCTTTAAATCCCCTCCTGTAGAGTGGATAAGGCACCGTTTGGGGCGTTTACATGAAACGCTTAGCAAGAATACCACCTCTGCGGCTCTTGCCTTAAAAGAGCTCCTATCCCCGATAGCCCTTGAACCTGTATTGGATTCTAATAATGACTTCTATTCGGTGGTTAACGCCCAGGAAGGAAAGTTTAAGCCTTATTATCTGGCCCATATAAAAGCACAAACCCTTGCTCTTCTCGATGAGAGGAACAAGGGTTCGAATTGGTTTCAATGGCGGGGTCGATGGGATTTGAACCCACGATCACCTGCGTGACAGGCAGGGGACTTAAGCCAGGCTAATCGACGACCCCA
>CAZHVO010000009.1:21722-26537 GCA_964536195.1 uncultured Planctomycetia bacterium | reverse complement strand
TAAAAGGGGTCAATTGCGGGGCTTGTCATATGAGGCTTAACCATCAAAAAATAAATGCAATAAAGATGTTTGACTGCCTGGTATCATGCGATAATTGCGTACGCATACTTTATATACCTGAGGATATCCAAAAATGACCCATTCGACTTTGGTTCGACTTTGTTCACCACACGTCGCTCAGGGTCATATTGAGCAAAGGAAGTACGTCGAAGTATGATAAAGATTTATATTGACGGGTCATCAATCGGTAATCCCGGAAAAAGCGGTATTGGCTATTTGATTTACCAAGGTAGTGAGCTTTTAAAAAAAAATGCTGTTTATCTTGGCATTCAATCCAATAACTTTGCTGAGTATATGGCTTTGATTTTTCCCTTAATTGATGCTATTGAGCAAAATCAAAAAAAGGTTAAAGTATTCTCTGACAGCAAGCTGGTTTGTGAGCAAGTTAAGGGTAATTTTAAGGTAAAAAACAAAAACATCTACCCACTCTTTGTCTTAGCTAAGAATTTAATTTCGAAATTAGATAGCTTTGAAATTACCCATATTGATAGAGAAAATAACCAGGAAGCTGACCAATTGGCTAAAGCGGCGACTGGTTTTTTAAAATGGTAAGATACTTCGGGAACTTTCGTTCCCTCAGTATCAATTCGATCTAGCATTTTTTCTTTGAAAAAATGCTGATCTCATTGAGGAGGTAGGAGATGAGTGGACATTCAAAATGGTCAAGCATTAAACACAAGAAAGGTGCTGCTGATGCCAAACGTGGGCGTCTTTTTACAAAGTTAATTAGGGAAATTACCGTAGCTGCAAAAAATGGTGGCGGTAGCCCTGATACAAACCCTAACTTACGGACCGCTATCAACCGCGCTAATCTTGCTAATATGCCTAAGGATAATATCACTAAGGCTATAAAGAAAGGAACCGGCGAACTTCCGGGAGTAACTTACGACAGTTGCACTTTTGAAGGATATGGCCAGGGAGGAGTAGCTATTCTTGTTGAAACCCTAACTGATAATAAAAATCGATCTTCAGCAGAAATCCGCAATATTTTCTCCAAGAGGGGGGGGAATATGGCTGGAGCCGGAAGTGTTGCCTGGATCTTTACATCCAGGGGTTATATCTTAATCGATAAAGCTTCAATAAGTGAAGACGAACTCTTCTCGGTAGCCGTGGATGCTGGCGCTGAAGATATTAAAACTAGCGATAAAAATTATGAGATCTTTACTGAACCGAAGAATTTTGAAGCTGTTAAAGCAGCAATTGAAGCCAAGGGAATTAAATGGGTATCTGAAGAATTAACAAAGATACCTAACTCAACCCTTAAAATAACCGGAAGTGATGCTAAGGGGCTCCTGTCGTTGATAGAAATCCTGGAAGATCATGATGATGTCCAGAAGGTTTATGCCAACTTTGATATTCCCGATGAAGTATTAGAAGAGATGGCTCAGGAAATGTAGAATGAGAGTTTTAGGCGTAGATGTTGGCCTGCGAACATGCGGTTACGTTATTACCACAGTGAAAAACTTGGAAGTAAGTTTAATTAAAGAGGGTCAAGTAAAACCTGACCCGCGTCTAGAGCTTCCTAAGAAATTGAGCCAGATTTTCCAAGAACTGAAGAAAGAGATCCGGGAATGTAAGCCTGAGGCAATTGTAATTGAGAAGCTTTACTCACACTACCGACATCCGACCACTTTAGGAATACTGGCTCAAGTAAGAGGTGTTGTGGTTCTTCTCTCAGATCAGGAAAAAATTGCGCTCTTTGAATATTCACCTACTCGGGCCCGAAAGTCTTTTTTGGGTCGTGGCAATGCTAATTCGGAACAAGTGAAGAAGATGGCTGAAAATGTAACCGGAAGGAAATTCAAATCCTTACATACAGCTGATGCTTTTTCTTTGGTAGTTGCTTTTTCGCATTCCCAAAAATTAAATCGGCTCTTGAAGAGTTCTTGTTAACTATTGTTCATTTGCATTAAATTATATGATTTACCAAATTAGAGGAAGACTAGCAAAAAAGGAAGAAAATCGCGTAGTAGTAGATGTTGCTGGTATTTTTTACGAAATAGGCGTTCCCAGAACTGTATCGCAACGCTTAGACAAAGACAGCGAAGAAATTGAGCTAGTCATCTATCACTACTTTAATCTTGATAAAAACCGCGGTACCCCGGTAATGGTCGGTTTTATTGAGGAACTGGAAAGAGACTTCTTTGAAAAGTTTATAAGTGTCTCCGGGGTTGGCCCAAAAGCAGCTTTAAAGGCTTTTGATAAACCGGTAGCAAGAATCGCTCAAGCCATAGAAGAAGGTGATGATAGTTTTTTACAAGGTTTAGCTGGAATAGGAAAACAACGGGCAAAACAAATCATTGCTCACCTTCAAGGTAAGGTCGGTAGGTTTGCTTTGATAAAAGAGGGGCAACCGTTAAAAGAGCCTTTGGGTAAAGAAGTTGTTGCTGAGACTAAGGAAATTCTAAAACGTCTTCAATACAAAAGCAGTGAGGCTGATAGTATGATTAAGCGAGCATTAGAGCAAAAACCGCAAATTGACAGCAGTGAAGAGCTTCTGAATGAGATCTATCGCCAGCGTAAGTAGGGGAGTTTAAGCCTAAATGGATAAAACAAATGTAAAATCAATTCTTGAGGCTTTATTGTTTATCAATGAGCGCCCGATTGAAGTCGGAGAGCTTACCGAGGTCTTAGAGATCAGCCGCAAAGAAACAGAAGCTGCCTTAGAAGAGCTGTCTCTTGAGTACAAAGAAAGATCTTCAGGGATTTGTATTGTTAAGGTTGCTGGCGGATACCAGATGTGTTCATCACCTGACAACGAGACTTGGGTTAAGAAGATGTATCAAGAAAGAACTAAGCAAAAACTTTCTATAGCATCTTTAGAGACTTTAGCAGTGATTGCTTACAAGCAACCTGTTACCAGGGTTGAAATTGAAGCTATCCGAGGAGTCAATGTTGACGGAGTAGCACGAAAACTCTCGGAACTAGGTTTGATAAAAATTGCCGGAAGGAAAGATGTCATCGGAAAACCATTTCTTTATATTACCACACGAAAGTTTCTAGAGTATTTCGGCATTAATGCCTTGAAGGATCTACCGAAATTAGAAGAATTTGCGGTATTAGCCGGAGGAGATAAAATAAATACTGAGGTTGAAACCAATAAAGTTGAAACCGCGTCTGAAGAGATTGCTAAGAAGGAGGTAAAACAATGAAGACTTATTTTGCTTCAGAGTCTGTAACCGAGGGGCACCCTGATAAAGTTTGTGATCAAATATCCGATGCTGTATTAGATGCAGTATTGGACTGCGATAAGAAAGGCCGGGTAGCTTGCGAAGCTTTAATAACTCGGGGTTTTGTAATGGTAGCTGGCGAAATAACTACTAGCTGTTACGTAGCAGTTCCAAAAATAGTTAGGGGCCTGTTAAAGGATATCGGATATGACGATCCAGCAGTAGGCTTTGACTATGAGAGTTGTGGAGTAACAACTGCCATTCAGGAGCAATCTCCGGATATAGCTTTAGGCGTAGATACTGGTGGAGCCGGGGATCAAGGCTTAATGTTTGGATTTGCAAATAATGAAACTCCTGAGCTTATGCCTCTGCCAATTATGTTATCTCATAAATTAGTAAAACGTCTTGCTCAGATACGTAAGGAAGGGCTTGCCGGTTACCTGCGGCCAGATGGAAAGGCCCAAGTATCAGTAGAGTATGAAAACGGTAAGCCTAAGCGAGTCGATGCTATAATTATTGGTGCCCACCACACCAAAGATGCAAAAATGGATGTTTTGCAAGCTGATGTTAAGAAATTGGTGATTGAACAGGTAGTGCCCAAAGATATGCTTGACAGCAATACTAAGTACTTTATTAATGGTACTGGACGTTTTGAGGTCGGTGGGCCAATCTCTGATACCGGAGTAACCGGACGAAAGATTATTGTTGATACTTATGGCGGTTTTGCCCGCCATGGCGGAGGAGCCTTTAGCGGTAAAGATCCTTCAAAGGTAGACCGTTCAGCATCTTACATGTCGCGTTATATTGCAAAGAATATTGTTAAGGCTGGGATTGCTTCAGCTTGCGAGATACAGCTTTCTTACTGTATCGGCGTAGCTGAACCGGTATCGGTAAATGTCAATACATTTGGAACATCCCAGATTGATGAAGAGAAGATCTCTAAAGCTGTCCGCAGTGTTTTTAAGCTCACTCCGGCTGGTATCATTGAAGAGCTAAACCTATTGCAGCCAATATACACGAAAACCGCTGCTTATGGACATTTTGGCCGTGAGAATGAGGGATTTACCTGGGAAGAAACAAACAAGGTAGAGGCTTTAGGAAGTGCCTTAAAGTAGAATTCTAAGATTTAAATTCAAGATAAATAAAAGGAGACCAAAGTGAACTACGACATAAAGGATAAAGCTTTGAAAGAAGAAGGTAAGAGGAGAATTGAGTGGGCTTTGAAGCGAATGCCGGTTCTTGAGCAGATCCGAGAACGTTTCAAAAAGGAAAAGCCTCTCAAAGGGCTGACTATTGGAGCCTGCCTACACGTTACTACTGAGACTGCAGCCTTAGCCTTAACCTTAAAGGCAGCCGGAGCCCGTACCTTGGTTTGCGCTTCTAACCCTTTATCGACTCAAGACGATACTGCAGCTTCATTGGTTCTTGATTACGGCATCGAAGTATTTGCGATTAATGCTGAAGATAATAAAACCTATTACAAACATATTGATTCAGTACTAGGGGAAAACCCTGAGATTACCCTTGATGATGGTGCTGATTTAGTATCGACAATCCATAAAAGAGCAGGTTTAGGACAAAAGGT
>CAZHVO010000009.1:0-21622 GCA_964536195.1 uncultured Planctomycetia bacterium | reverse complement strand
ACCATGGATGGCTTTAGAGTAATGCCAATGAAGGAAGCCGCAAAGATCGGCGATATTTTTATCACCCTTACCGGGGATATAAACGTTATCTCTGGGGAACACTTCCCCGTAATGAAGGACAAGGCAATTATCTGCAATTCCGGACACTTTGATGTAGAAATCAATATTAAAGTCCTAGAGAAGATGGCTACGAGTAAACGAGAGGTTAAACCCTTGGTAGATGAGTACATCTTAAAAAATAAAAAGAGGATTTATCTATTAGGACAGGGAAGGTTAGTTAATCTGGCCTGTGCTGAGGGACATCCAGCTGAAGTTATGGACTTAAGTTTTGCTAATCAGGCCCTAAGTTGCGAACACATTGCTAAAAACCATAAAAAACTGGAGAAAAAAGTCTATAAGGTACCTGATAAAATTGATGAAAAAGTTGCCCAGTTAAAGCTTAAAGCTCTTGGTATAAGGATAGACAAATTAACTGCTGAGCAGAAAAAGTATCTTTCTAGCTGGCAGGAAGGAACCTAAACAAGGGAGGAAAAAGATGAGAAAGTTACTTATCCTAGCTCTTTTTTTGGTCACCGGGATTACCTTAACTTTTTCTCAAGACATAATGACTTCGGAGATTAAAGACGTAGTTTTATTTACTAATCAAGCTTTGGTAACTAAAGTTGTAAAAGCTGATGTTAAAAAGGGCTTAAACGAAATAGGTGTCGAAGTCGAGGCTTTTGCTGTTGATAGCGATTCGGTACAAGCAAAAGTATACGGGGACGGCGAAGTATATAGCGTGCAATTCAAAGAAGTTCCTTTAAAAGACGAGCCTCAGGAAAATATACGTAAACTCACCGAGGAAATTCAAGAATTAAATGATCAGAAGAAATCCTTAAAGAATCAAAGGTTAACCCTAAATAAACAAAAGAGCTTTTTAAATTCTTTTATTAGTTTCGCCCAGGTTCAGGTTCCCGAAGAGGTAAAGACTAATCTTCCTAAATCTGAGGATTTAAATAGAACTTTTTCGTTTTTAGCCCAGGGCTATAACGATATTCATAAGGGAGAGGAAGCTTTAAACAAAGACATAAGAGAATTAGATAAAGAGATAAGTCTTGCTCAGAGAAAGCTATCATCTTTAGGTGGTGCAGCAAACAAGAGAAAGAAGAATATTGAAATCTTATTTAGCTCTACTAAAGCTCAAACCGTAAAGATTGAAGCAACCTATCTTGTTTATCATGTTTCTTGGAATCCTTTTTATAAGGTTGATGTCTCGATGAATTTAAGTGATATTAACCTTACTATGTTCTCTCAACTCCGCCAGAAGAGCGGCGAAGATTGGAATAATGTAGCACTTTCAGTATCTAATGTAACCCCTACAAGCGGCGGAGCCCTTCCGACACTAGAAGGGTGGATTCTTGATGTTGGTAGAAGCCATTCACGTTACGATAAGACTGCGAATGGTATGGGCGGAGTGTATTCAGCTGTATCGGTCGAAAAGCTTAAGATGTCTAGGCAGCAAGAGGTTGCATATGATCTTTATGAGGCAGAGGAAGCTATGCCAGAAGCAAAGCTTGTCTATGCTGAGAAAACAGAACTTCCGCTTTCTTTTGAATACAAGTTACCTCAAGCCTTAAGCATTAAATCTCAAGACAAGGAAACAACTTTGCCGATTTTCTCAAAAACCTTAGACGGTGACTTTTTCCACTATGCCGTACCAGGGTTAAATTCTTTAACTAACTTAGCGTGTCGGATCAAGCCGGATAAAGAATTGTTAGCCGGAGCGCTTAACGTTTACTTTGCCGGCCGCTTTATTGGTAAAACCCAGATTCCTGAAAAAAAACCCGGAGAATTCTTTGATATTAATCTGGGAGTGGATAGAGAAGTTAAGGTAGAGAAAGAAGAAATAGAGGATAAGGTTAATGAGACCTTTTTTAAGAAAATTCAACGCCAGACTATCGTAAGAGAACTGGTCTATAAGATAACAGCTGAAAATCTTAAGAATAAACCAATAACTTTAAAAATTCTCGATGTGATTCCAGTCTCACGCACTGATCGGATTGTGGTCAAGGATGTAAAAATAACTCCTCAACCAAGTGAAAAAGACTATAATGATATCGAGGGCTTAAACTTATGGGAACTTAAATTAGGGCCTGGTCAGAAGAAAGAAATAGATATTAAGTTTGTTATAACTTACCCCAAGGGTGAGTATATCTCGGGATTATGAAGAGAATTGGAGTCTTAACACGTGATTGTGCCGGAGTGAATGCGGCTATTAGAGCCTTGGTACGTAGTGCTTATGCTTATGGTATTGAGGTCTATGGTATATTTCGCGGTTATCAAGGCCTTATTGAAGGAGATTTGCAACCCTTAACTCATCGTTCGGTCTCAGGGATTATTAATTTAGGCGGCACAATCTTAAAGTCAGCTCGTTCAAAACAGTTTCGAACTTTGGCTGGTCAACGTCAATCAGTGAAAACCCTGCGTGACAACAAAATAGAAGGCTTAGCTGTTATCGGCGGCAACGGCTCCTTAACCGGGGCACACCTGTTAGCTAATAAATATTCGATTCCAGTCATAGGAATTCCTGCCACTATTGATAATGATGTTAATGGTGTAGAAATGAGCATTGGTGCCGATACAGCAGTCAACGTAGCCTTAGATGCTTTAGATAAAATAAGGGACACTGCTACTTCCCTGGAACGGATTTTCGTAGTTGAAGTTATGGGACGCGACTGCGGATATATTGCCTTAAGGGTTGCTCTAGCTGGTGGCTGCGAAGAAGTTTTGCTACCGGAAAAAAGTTTTAACATAAAGAAAATTTGTGAAGAGATTGTCGAAGGAAATATCCAAGGCAAAGTTAGCTGGATAATTGTCGTTGCTGAAGGAAGAGCCAAAGCTGCTGATATTGCTGAAAAGATTAATAAGCTTACTGGCCTGGAAACCAGAGAAGTAGTCCTAGGGCATATCCAACGCGGTGGCCGACCCACAGCTTTTGATCGAATTATCGCAGCTCGCTATGCTAATTATGCTCTAGAGGTTTTAAAAGCCGGAAAAAGTGATAAGTGTGTGACCTTGAAAGAGGGAAAACTAACTACAATCCCCTTAGCCAAGGCAATCCAACAAAAAGATATAGAGGTAAATGCTTATTACAAGCTAGTACGGATTCTTACTTAAAAAAATTAGAGGAGGAACGAAATGATCTACAAGAGTGAAGGTGAACTTTTAAATAATAAAGCAATTGAGGAAAAGAACGGTAAGATTGTAATTAAGGATGTGGAGATCTTCCGCGAGAAAACTATTGATAATCTGGTCGATACAATAATTCTTGGAGAAGATGCTCATCTGCGAAGGCTTTGTTTCTGGGTCAGCCATGCCTGTGCTCTGAAGTTAGGAGCAGTTCTCTCGTCAATACAAGGCTTTTATGAGGGCCTGGGGAAAGGCAAAGTAAAAGGTGCTACTGTTCCGGCTATGAATATCAGAACCCTTACCTTTGACTTAGTCCGGGCGGTGTATAGAGCAGCTGAAAAGATAAATGCTGAAGCATTCATCTTTGAAATCGCTAAAAGCGAGATCGGTTACACCGGACAAAGACCATTAGAGTATAGTTCAATTATTCTCTTGGCGGCAATGAAAGAAGGATACCAAGGCCCAGTCTTTATTCAAGGTGATCACTTTCAGGTTAAGGCAACTAATTACCTAAAGAACAGTGATGCTGAGATTAATCCCTTAAAAGACCTGATTAAAGAAGCAATAGAAGCTGGGTTCTACAATATCGACATTGACTCATCTACTCTTGTTGATTTAGATAAAGAGACTCTGGACGAACAACAAAGGCTTAATTATCAGGTCTGTTCTCTATTTACAAAATATATAAGAGAGTTACAGCCTAAAGGCATAGAAGTATCGGTTGGAGGAGAAATAGGTGAAGTTGGTGGAAAGAATTCTACACCCCAAGAACTACGAACTTTTATGGAAGGGTACAAAAAAGAAATAGGCTCTTTAAAGGGTATCTCTAAGATAAGTATTCAGACCGGAACTAGCCACGGAGGAGTAGTTTTGCCTGATGGTACCATTGCTGAGGTTAGTATTGACTTCGATACTTTAACTAACCTCTCTGATATTGCCCGCAAAGACTATGGTATGGCCGGAGCTGTCCAGCATGGAGCTTCAACTCTACCTAGCGAAGCATTTCATCGTTTTTCCGAGGTAGGCTGTGCCGAAATCCATTTAGCGACTCAATTTCAAAACATTACTTATGATTATTTGCCACTACCTCTAAAAGAAAAAATTTATGGGTGGCTGCATAAGGAGTGTGCCAAAGAGAAAAAGTCAGATTGGACTAATGATCAATTTATTTATAAAACCCGAAAAAAAGCTTTAGGACCTTTTAAAAAAGAGATTCACTCCCTTTCGCGTGATGTAAGAGAAAAAATCTCCAGCGTTCTCGAAGAGGAGTTTTCGTTTCTTTTCGATAAACTTAACATAAAAAACACCAAAGAAGCAGTAGATAAGTATGTTAAAATCGTAAAGGTAGATAAAGTAAAAGAAGATTTCTTGAAAGAAGAGATAGATCTGGGAGTATTAGAAGGGGCAGATTAAGTTCGCATTGCGTATCGCGTGATGCGTATTGCGTTATAAGTTCTTTTTTGCGCAATACTCAATACGCACGACGCAATACAATTTAAAGGAGAAAATATATGCGTTCAGATAAAGTAAAAAAAGGTTTAGAAAGAATGCCTAACCGTGCACTTCTTTATGGAACAGGTTTAAGCTCTTCGCATATCAGTAAGCCTTTTATCGGAATTGCTTCCAGCTTTACAGATCTTATCCCTGGCCACATAAATATGCGCAGTTTAGAAAGATACATCGAAAGGGGAGTAGAAGCTTCCGGCGGTACTCCCTTTATCTTTGGTGTTCCCGGAATATGTGATGGTATTGCTATGGGCCATAAAGGGATGAACCAGTCTCTCCCTTCACGAGAACTAATTGCTGATATAATTGAGAGTATTAGTTCTGCTCATGCCCTAGATGCACTAGTCCTGCTTACTAATTGCGATAAGATTACTCCCGGAATGATAATGGGCGCCTTAAGGGTAAATATCCCGACTATAGTTGTAACAGCTGGGCCAATGCTTGCTGGCCATGCTGGCTCTAAGAAACTCTCATTAGTCCGCGACACCTTTGAGGCTGTAGGAAGATTTCAAGCTGGCCAAATTAATGAATGTCAGCGTCAAACCTTAGAAATCGAGGCTTGCCCTTCTGCTGGTTCTTGCCAAGGCCTTTACACCGCTAATACTATGGCTTGTATAAGTGAGGCTTTAGGGCTTTCTTTGCCTTATTGTGCTACTAGCCCCGCGGTATTGAACGAAAAGATACGCATTGCCTATAATAGTGGCCGAAGAATAGTAGAATTACTAAAGGAAAAGGTAACTCCTAGGGATATTGTGAATAAAAAATCTCTAGAGAATGCTCTTCGGGTAGATATGGCTTTAGGCGGTTCAACCAATACTGTTCTGCACCTAATGGCTATTGCTAAAGAAGCTAAGGTAGTTTTGAGCTTAGATGATTTTGACCGGATAAGCAAAGATACTCCCCATATTTCGAATCTACGACCTGGTGGCGATTACTTTATTGAAGATTTACACTACGCCGGAGGTATCCCAGCGGTACTAAAAAGGCTTATAAGTAAAATAAAAGAAAATGAGAGTGTTAGCGGAAAAAAGATAAAGGAGATAGCTAAACAGGCCAGGCTCAGTAATGAAGATGTAATTCGCCCACTTAATAAGGCTTATCATAACCAGGGAGGAATTGCTATTCTTTATGGTAATTTAGCACCTGAAGGTTGTGTAGTCAAGCAATCGGCAGTAGATTCAAATATGCTAAAGTTCTCGGGCAAAGCCAGAGTCTTTAACTCTGAAGATGATGCTATGGACGCAATCCTGGGCAAGAAAATCAAAAAAGGAGAAGTTGTTGTAATCCGCTATGAAGGTCCTAGCGGCGGACCAGGCATGCCCGAGATGTTATCACCAACATCGGCAATTGTTGGGTTAGGCCTGCATAAGCATGTGGCTCTAATTACTGATGGTCGGTTTTCCGGGGGAACTCGTGGCCCTTGTATCGGACATATCTGCCCGGAGGCAGCAGCTGGAGGACTAATTGCTTACATAAAGGATAAGGATACTATTAATATTGATATAGCCAAAAGAAAGCTAGAGGTCAAGCTAAGTGCTCTAGAGATTGCCAAGAGAAGGAAGACAATGAAACTTTTACCGACAAAGGTAAAATCAGGATACCTGTCTCGCTACGGGAAAATGGTTAGTTCAGCATCAACCGGTGCGGTTTTTAAAGCCTAAAAGGAGTTATTAAGCTTTTTAACAATTATTGTTGACATTTTTTAGCCCTTTGTTATTATTTAATATACATAGAAATCTGGAATTTAAAAGATGCGAGTCTTAAAGTTAATTTTAAAACGAATCGGTAATCTACTGGGAACATTCTCTACTGACATTGGTATTGACCTAGGTACCGCCACTACTTTGGTTTACGTGCGAGGAGAAGGTATTGTTTTGTGTGAGCCTTCGGTTTGCGCAATCTACAAAAACACCGGTCTTCTTCTAGCCGTAGGTGAAGAGGCAAAACGAATGCTAGGAAAAACTCCCGGAAGTATAGTAGCGATAAGACCGATGAAAGACGGAGTTATCGCTGATTTTGGCGTAACTGAACAGATGCTACGCCACTTTATAAAAAAAGCTTACCCCCGAAGGACAATAATCGGACCAAGAATAGTAATCGCTGTTCCTTCGGGAATTACTGAAGTTGAAAGAAGAGCCGTAAAAGATTCTGCTCATCGTGCTGGAGCACGGGAAGTAATTCCGGTAGAAGAACCGATCGCTGCTGCAATTGGCGTAGGACTGCCGATTGCTGAGCCCCAAGGCAGCATGATCATCGATATCGGAGGAGGAACTACTGAAATTGCAGTAATTTCTTTAGGTGGAATTGTTTATGCACGCTCAATTCGAGTCGGAGGCGATGAGATGGATATTGCAATCGTCGAACATATGAAGAAAAACTATAATCTTATGATTGGCGAAAGAACTTCCGAAGAGATAAAAATAAAGGTTGGTTCTGCATGGCCTATCGATGAAGAATTAACAATAGAGGTCAGAGGCCGAGATTTAATCACTGGTCTTCCAAAATTTATTAAAGCTGACTCTGAAGAGGTACGCACTGCCCTAGAGGCGCCTTTGCGCGAAATCGTTGAGGCGACAAAGGTTACTTTAGAGAGGACCCCTCCAGAATTGGCAGCAGATCTGATTGAAAGGGGAATAGTCCTCTGCGGCGGCGGAGCCTTGTTGCGAGGTTTAGACAGACTGATCTCTGAGGAGACTGGCCTGGCTTGTTTTGTTGCCGACGATCCGCTAACTGCTGTAGCCTTAGGAACAGGGAAAATTTTGGAAGAACCTAAATTCTTAAAAAAGCTTTCCCTTGTATCTTCCTTCTAAAGCAAAACTCAAAATTCTAGTCATTTATCTTCTGGTTATCTTTCTGCTTTTCTTGCCCTTTAAGAGCGTTATCCGTAACCTGTTCTCTTTTTTCTTCCATCAGCTAACGATAACTTCGCAAAAGACTCTTCAAGAAAATGAAAAACTAAGGAAAGAGAATGTTTCCTTGCGAATAAAGATTAAAGAGTCGCAGCAATTAGAAAAAGAAAATGAAGACTTAAAAAAAGCTCTTAACTTCAAAAGCGATAAGGAATTTGACCTAATTGGCGTTGGTGTCTTAAGCTTCTCACCATCAAGTTGGCAGAGACATCTTTTAATAAATGCAGGAACGGACATCGGCTTAGAAAAAGGGCTCCTAGCTGTTGATCAGGAGGGTAAACTCATCGGAAAAATTACTGAAGTTAAAAAAACCTTCTCTCATTTGCTTTTGGTAAATGATCCCAATTTTAACCTATCAGTATTTGTTGGGGAACTTGGTTCGGGATTGCTTAAGGGAAATTTAACAGGGGCTAAGATTTTATACATCGAAGAGGATGAAGCCATAAAGAAAGGTGACAGGGTTTGGGTAAGAGCCAGCTCTTCACCATCGGCGATTGAAGTCGGTAAGGTCAAACGGATCAGAAAAGGAACTAACCAACTTTTTTGCGATATCACCGTAGAATTAGCCTCTGAGGGCGCTTTTTTTGATAAAGTTTTTATTCTTAAATGAAAGGTTTAAACCCAAAAATCATAATGCTGTTTATTTCGCTTTTTCTTCTTGATTTGATTAGACCTTTTGGCTATTCCCTGGCTGTCGAATTTGTTTTCCTAGGAGTTATTTTTGTCTCCTTAAATGAGGATTTACTGCCAGCTCTGCTAATAAGTGTGATTCTTGGCTTACTTTGCGATTCTTTCAACTCTGGTACCAAACCCTTAAATTTAGTAGAGTTTCCCCTTATTTGCCTCTTAAACCACCATCTCTTCTCTTACTTTGGCCTTGTAAATAAGAAAATTCGAGTTCTTATTGTGAAAAACTCACTCCTATTACTGGCACTCATTGTCCACATCATCATTAATTCTATTCATAGTGGCTTGATTTTACCGCTTTTCTGGATAAAATTTATTATGCAGTCTATTTTGATTTATTCCTTGATCAACTACTCTTTAGGCAAGGACAGAGACGTCTGCCCTCTTAGGGTAGCTCAATAATTTCACTAATTAAGATACTTTTAGGGAAAAAAGAATGCAACAATCTAGTTTTAATTTTTCTACAGAGGGAATTAAAAAAATTTACGCAAGTGGATTCTGGCTGCTAATTTTAGTCCTTTTTTTCTATCAGATTATTAATGGCGACTATTATAGGCAGCGGGCCCAAAATAACTACGTAAGGCTTATTCCTTCACCGGCAATTCGCGGTTCAATTTTTGACCGCGACGGCAACCTTCTTGCTTATGACCGTGCCATATTTAATATTAGTGTTATCCCCTATCAAATCAAGAATGAAAAAGACTCCCTATTTAAAAACTTAAGTAAATTTACCGGCCATAGTCTAATATCACTTAAAAAGAATTACCGCCAAAATTCAAAGAACCCTTTTAGTGCAGTAAATATCATTAAAGATATTGACAAAACCACAGCTTTGCAACTAAAAGAAAAATTTAAGGATCAAATCCTAATAAGTCCTGTGCCTCAGCGTTACTACCCTACGCATGAAGATTCCGCTCACTTTCTTGGTTATGTAAAAGAGGCTGCATCTGGCTATGATAAGTTAAAAAAATACGGTTATAAACCTCTGGAGCGAGTCGGTTTTATTGGCATAGAGCAGTATTATGATGCCTACCTAAAGGGTCAAGATGGCGGAGACTTAGTTGAAGTTGACGCTAGCGGTCGCTTAGTTGGATTTTTAGGAGAAAGACGCCCTAAGAAGGGTGAAGATATTTATCTTACTATTAATAGCCGCATTCAAAAACTCGGGCTTACAGTCTTAGATAAAAAGAAAGGTGTAGTTATTCTTATGAATTCGACTAGCGGTGAAATTCTGGCCCTTTGCTCATCTCCTTCTTTTAATCCTAATAGCTTTATCCGGGGTAGAAACGTTGCTAGGTTTCTTAATGATAAATCTTGCCCTTTGCTTAATCGCACCATACAAGCAAGTTATCCTTTAGGCTCTACCTTCAAGCCTCTGATAGCTTTGGCTGCTTTAGATGAAGGAGGAATAAAGCCCACTAAAACATTTCTTTGCCAAGGAGGGATAAAAGTCGGTTTAACAAAGTTCAAATGCTGGGAGACTCATGGCCTACAGAATCTTTATCAAGCAATTGTCCACTCCTGTAACTCTTATTTTTATAATCTCGGTCTAAATTTAGGGCCAAATGTTCTATCAAGGGTAGCAAAACGATTTGGTTTAGATTCTTTAACCGGTATTGACCTGCCTTACGAGAAAAAAGGGTTTGTTCCCACTCTACGATGGAAAAAGAAATCCTTAAAGCAAAATTGGTTCGCTGGCGACACAGTTAATTTCTCTATTGGCCAGGGATTTGTGGAGGCAACGCCTTTAGAGAATATGCTTGCAATTAATGTCTTTGCTAGCGATGGCTATCTGGTTAAGCCGCGGATTCTTAAAAAAGTAGGTAATTTGCCTTCGGGGTTACCTTCAAGAACTTACACCAGATACAAGAAGGAAGCTATTGAAGAGGTAAAGAGAAGTTTGCGCGGTGTGGTCAGCGAAGAAAACGGTACAGCAGTTTTGCTAAAAAATCTCGATTTTGAAATCTCCGGTAAAACCGGCACAGCTCAAACAAGTGGCCGTTCACATGGATGGTTTATCGGGTATTTCCCTTATAAAGACTCAAAATACACTATTTGTGTATTCTTGGAAAATGGAGGCTCAAGCTATGAAGCTTTAAGAGTTGTCTATAAATTTCTCAAAAAAATTGATGAAGAGGAGCTCCTTTAAAGAATGGTTAATTTAAGAACCTTGGCATCTAAAATATCTGGCTTAAGAACAATTGTAGTTTGCCTGATTTTTTTAAACTTATTAAGCCTTGTTTCTATCTACAGCAGCCTTCACCAAGGCGGTGAGCTTTCTAATCCAGCTACTCTCTATAAACAAATTATTTGGATAATTGCTTCTTGGGCCTTATTAATGCTCTTTGCTTCGATAAATTATCGGATCTACTTTGATGCTGGATATATAATTTATGCTTTGAATTTACTGCTCCTATTGTTAGTCTATTTCTTTGGTAAGACTGTGATGGGGGCCCAGCGTTGGATTTCGATTCTCGGTATTACCTTCCAGCCCTCAGAGATATCGAAAATAGCTATCATTATTATTCTGGCTCGGTTCTTCTCTCAAAATGGACGCAGGGGCCCCTTTAAGGACTTTCTCTTACCCTTAGGTTTAGTGGCTCTTAATGCCTTGGTCATCTTTAAGCAGCCGGATTTAGGAACAGCCTTGATCATTGTTTTTATCTTCTTTGGCCTAGGTTTCTTCTCCCGAATAAAAAAACGATATCTTATCTTTCTTATTCTGATTGGACTTACTCTCTCTCCATTTGCCTTAAGGAAATTAGAGGATTACCAACGCCGGAGGCTAACCGTATTTATTAACCCTAACATTGACCCTTTAGGTTCAGGATATACAATAATCCAGTCAAAGATTGCTATTGGTTCAGGAGGCCTTACTGGCCAAGGATTCCTTGCTGGTACCCAGAATCAATTTAATTTCCTCCCGGAAAGACACACTGACTTTATATTCACTGTTATAGCTGAGGAGTGGGGTTTCTTGGGGGCATTGTTTTTGCTTCTAATCTACTGGTTAATTTTGAAAAAAATCTTACAACGAACCAAAGAGTTACGTGATCCATTCGCATATTACCTATGTTTAGGAATAACCTTGATCTTCTTCTTGCATATATTCATTAATATTGGTATGGCCTTAGGAATACTGCCAGTAGTAGGTCTTCCCCTAACCTGCCTTAGCTATGGCGGGACCAACCTCTTTATGAACTTCATCCTCTTAGGAATCTTCTTTAACATAGCTCGGCAATGATAGACCTTGCAAATTTTAGGAGACCTCAACGATATATTGGTAATGAGTGGAATGTTATAAAAAAGCCTCATTCTAACAAGCTAACGGTCTGCCTTTCTTACCCTGACCTCTATGAAATCGGAATGAGCAATCTTGGAATTCGAATTATCTACGGCCTTCTTAACGAGTATCCTGATCTAGTTTGTGAAAGAGTATTTTCACCAGCGGAGGATTTAGAGAAATATTTAAGAGAGAAAGGAGAAAAACTCTTCTCTTTAGAAAGTAAAACTGCGATAGATAATTTTCAAGTTCTAGGCTTTCACCTTGGCTGCGAATTAAATTTTACTAACTTTCTTAATATCCTCGACTTAGGAAGAATCCCTTTAAAGACTAAAGACAGGGGAGAGCTTATAGTCCTTGGTGGAGGAATTGCTAATCCTGAACCCTTAGCCGAATTTGTAGACTTATTCTATTTAGGTGAGTTTGAAGAGGTTGCCCAAGACTTTGTCGAGGTTTTAAGAAAACATAGAGACAAGAAGGAGAGGCTAAGAGCTTTTGCAGGAATTGATGGTTTCTATGTGCCCCAATTCTATGAGAATATCTTAGAAGGTAATCACTACCAGTTTAAACCTAAGCACAATTGGGTAAAGCCACAAATAAAAAGAGTCTTTGTGAAAGATTTGGATAAATCTTATTATCCCGCCAAATGGTTAACCCCGCACACCCAAATTATTCATGACCGAGTCCAGATAGAGATTGCCAGAGGCTGCCCTAACAACTGTACTTTTTGCCAAGCCAGATGTTTTTACTATCCCTATCGGCAAAGAAGTCCTGAAAAAATAAAAGAGCTGATACATAGCACCTATGAGAGTAGCGGCTATGGTGATTTTTCGCTTCTTTGCCTTTCAGCCTCTGATTATAGTAAAATCGAGGAACTTATTGACTCAACTTACGATTATTTCCAAAAACATCACATTGGTCTTTCTTTACCATCACTTCGGATTGATGATATTATCGGCCGGTTGTATAAAAAACTTATTTCCCTCAAAAAGACTACCCTTACTGTAGCCATAGAGACAGCTAGAGATCCTTTGCGTCAGAAGCTAAATAAGAAAATTGAACTAGAAAAACTTTTTGAGGCAGTGGAAGTTATCCGCTCGTTAGGAATAAAACATTTGAAGCTCTATTTTATGTTTGGTTTTCCTGGGGAGGAAAGGCAAGATCTGATAGCTATCGGAGAATTTCTGAATAGGTTAAGTCGAGTTAGCGGTCTCTCCTTGAATGTAAGCATAAACATCTTCGTGCCCAAGCCATTTTCTCTCTGGGAAGGTATAGCTATGGATGATCAGGATACTTTAAGCTCAAAGATCCAAATTATCTTCGAAAATATCCCTAAACGACGGAACATTAAAGTCTCAATCTCATCTTTAAAAAGGAGCATATTTGAAGCTGTATTATCCCGAGGCTCAAGAGAGTTATCAGCAGTGATTTATCGAGCCTTTACTAAAGGAGCTAAGTTTGACGGCTACCGAGAGAGATTCTCTTGGAAAGCTTGGGAAGACTCCTTTAAGGAAGAAGGAATCGATTACAATCTTTACTTAAAGGCAAGTACCGATAATTTTCCTTGGTCGTTTATTAAAAGTTCTCACTCTAACCTAAAGAAAGATCATGAATGAGGTAAAATTTCCCTTAAAACTAACTGTTTATAAAAAAGGCGATATGATCTACTACTCACAGTTAGATATGTTTCACCTCTTAGAGAAAGCCTTAAGAAGGACTGGACTCCCGATTTACTTCACAAAAGGATTTAACCCTCACGTTAAGATTAGTTTCCCCTTTGCCCTAAAGCTAGGCATTGAGGGTAAAATAGAGGCTAATCTTTACTTTACAGAAGAAATACCACCGTCTAAGGTTAAAGAGAGACTTTCTGCAGAACTTCCTCAAGGATTAGAAATCCTTAGTATCGAAAAAATATAATTATAGTTGGTTTAGGAGAATAAAAAATCATCCGGCAAGGCTCAACGAGTGAGGAATTTTATCTTTGTTCTCTTAGCCTTAAAAAACTTACTAGTAAATCTCTTAGCAAGATCCTTATTATACTTTTTACAAGAAAAGATGTTAATATAGGCTGTACCCCAGAAGTCGGAAAAATGACCGGTTATAGAGCTGGTCTCGATTAGCTGAACTAAGGAATACCCCTTAGTGTACTTGGCTTTTTCGCCAAAGTAGGGAAGCAAAGTCTTCCCGTACTTCTTCATTTTTATCAACTTACACAATTTATTAGTATATTCCTGTAATTTCTTCTTAGAAGAGATAATACTCTTATCACACCCATAAAGATCCATGACTAATTCGTAACCAAATATCTTCTTTATCATTCAATCACCTCCTTGGGAATACTCGATAGTATTATTCAAAGGACCTCGGGGTCGAATTAATATTTTTTTGTTTTTGGAAAAGAGAAAGGGGTAGGTAGCACAAAAAAATTCGCCGGCAAAGCGAACCTTTGCGCAATCAGTATGTTCATCAGTTGAGGGGTATCTTTCCGTCACCATCCTTGTTTATTACTTCTTTTGTTTTGTATAGCATAAAAGCTAATCGTCTAGTTAATTTATTTTATTATTACACGATTTTATTGTATTGGCAAGAGTTTTTTACGATTTTTTTGGCTTAGAGTTGTAAGGCCGGAACTTCAGCTTCCTGGATTTTTGTTGCTAACCCGATTTCTTTAAGCAAATCTATAAATGGATCCGGGTCTAGCTCTTCAACGTTAACCATAGTTGCTACATCCCATATTCCTTGAGCAACTAATATAGCAGCGGCTACCGGCGGAACACCAGCAGTATAGCAAATAGCTTGAGATCCGACTTCTTTAAAACACTCAGCATGATCACAGGTGTTATAGATAAAAATCTCCTTATCCTTACCGTCTTTTTGGCCCTTAATGAGATTACCAATACAGGTTTTTCCAGTATAGTTAGGCGCTAACGAAAGAGGATCAGGCAAAACAGCTTTTAGAACCTTTAAAGGAACTACTTCGACTCCTTCGGCAGTCTTTACTGGTTTTACAGAAGTTAGGCCCAGCTTGGTAAGAACAGTAAAAACATTTATGTAGTGATCACCAAAACCCATCCAGAACCGAATACTATTAGCATCGATATTCTTTGATAAGGAGTGGAGTTCATCATGCCCACTCAAATATATAGCTTGTCTACCGACAACTGGAAAATCATAAGTTCTTTTTATCTTGTGAACATCTTCTTTTACCCATTTTCTATCAATCCAGGTCCAAACTTTTACAAATTCTCTAAAATTTATCTCAGGATCAAAATTAGTTGCAAAGTACTTACCGTGATTTCCGGCATTAACATCCATGATGTCAATAGTGTCAATTGTATCAAAGTGATGCTTAGCTGCCAAAGCACAGTAGGCATTTACAACTCCTGGGTCAAAGCCTACGCCTAAAATAGCAGTAATGCTTTTTTCCTTACACTCACCTTTACGCTTCCACTCATAATTTGCATACCAAGGTGGATCCTCGCAAGTCTTATCGGGGTCTTCATATATAGCAGTATCTAAATAAGCTACGCCGGCTTGAATACAAGCCTCAAGGAGCGATTTATTCACATATGCTGTTGCAAGATTAATTACTATCTGCGAATTTGTCTCCTTTATTAGCTTGACTGTAGCCGGTATATCAAATGCATCGATCTGGGCTGAGTATAGTTTTTTGCTGACATCTTTTATATTGCTCTTTCCTTTAATGCTCGCGATTATTGAATCGCACTTATTCTTTTTTCTCGATGCAATACAGATATCACCTAGAATATCATTATTCTGTGCACATTTGTGTGCAGCTACATGAGCAACCCCGCCGGCACCGATGATTAATACATTCTTCTTCATTTCTTGCCCCCTATAGTTTTTATGCTATCTTACCTCTTGTTCCTGTCTAGGATAGGCTAGTTAGAAAATCCTTATATCCAAAGCGACGAATCACACGTACTGACCCGTTCTTCCTTTTTACAACAATTGAAGGCATTTTAAGCCCGTTAAACCAATTCTTTTTAACCATTGTATACCCAGCTGCATCACTAATTCGAATAATGCTTCCAACTTTTAACCGGGATTTGAATCGATAAATACCGAATACATCACCAGCTAAACAAGACCGTCCAGCTATCGTATATTCGAACTTACCCTGGCCGGATTTATCTATCTTAGCGCTTGTTCGATAAACCAACAAGTCTAACATGTGGGCTTCGGTAGAGGAATCAACAATCGCAATATCTATTTCATTATAAACAATATCTACTACCCTAGTTACCAACTCAGCTGATTGAGTTATAGCTGCTTCCCCAGGTTCTAGATAAACTTGGACTCCAAATCTGTCACTAAAGTCCTTTAGTAACTTAGTAAATTTTTTTACCGGGTAACCTTTCTTAGTGAAGCAAATTCCACCGCCTAAGCTAACCCACTCCATTTTTTTTAGCACCTTTGCATAAACATTGCTGATAAAGTCAAGGCTCAAAGAAAAATTATTAAAGTTATCGTTCTCGCAATTAAAGTGAAACATTAAACCACTGATTAATGAGGTAACTTCTAGAAGAGATTTCTTATCGACTACACCCAGCCTTGAAAATTCACGAGCCGGATCAGCCAGGTAAAAAGGCGAAAAGCTAATCTGAGGATTTATTCTTAAACCGATCTTTAGCGAGCCAACATCCCTGCGATATCTCTCTAATTGAGATATCGAGTTAAAAATAATCTTATTAGAATATTGTTTGATTTTCCTTACCTCATCCTTAGAAAAAGCCACGCTATAAGCATGAACCTCGCCTCCAAACTTTTCTTTTCCCAAACGGGCCTCATACAATGAGCTACTGGTTGTTCCATCGATATACTTTTTCATAAGGGGAAAGACCGACCAGGTTGAAAAACACTTTAGAGCCAAGACGCACTTGATGCCAGAGTTGTTCCTAACATACTCTATGGTTTTTAGGTTTTCTAATAGCTTTCGCTCATAAATTAAATAGTAGGGCGTTGGCAAAATCATGATTGGCCTATATTAACAATATTTGATTATTCTGGCAAGGACTTTTTTAAGTGAAACTTAGCCCTTGACAATCTTGTTTTCTGAAAAGCATACATGTCAAGGGTAAGTCTCATTAAATTCCCTTGAGCATTGCCCTTATTTCTGCTAAAATCTCTAGAGTATTGCCGGTGTAGCTCAGTTGGTAGAGCAAGGGTTTCGTAAATCCTAGGTCGGAGGTTCAAGTCCTCTCGCCGGCTTAAAGGTTAATTCCTAAAGGTACAAAGGCGTAACTTAAAAACCAAGATGGTTTTAAAATACTTCAAAATCCTAGCTAAAAGAAACTTTTTCTGCCTTTGGTTTGGCCAAATCGTCTCTCAATTTGGCGACCGTCTCACCCAGATAGCCCTAGTAGGGTTGGTCTCCCGAGTCTCAATGTCTTCTTCGCACCTAGCTCTAATAATGAGTATGGCAATAATTCCGGTGTTTATTGTCTCACCAATCTCAGGAGTTTACATCGATCGCTGGAGCAAGCGAAAAACTATGTATATCAGCGATTTCCTCAGAGGCTTATTCATACTATTAATTCCGATATTTTTCTTAAAGCTAAAGTCTTTTGCCGCAGTCTATGTCCTTATATTTCTCTCATTTAGCGCTGGGAGATTCTTTGTTCCGGCTAAGATGGCATTTATTCCCGAGATTTCCAAAAAGGAAGATCTCTTCTTAGCTAACTCTCTGATTTCAATAACTGCTGCTATCGCTGCTGTCATTGGTTTTGGCTTAGGCGGGATTATTGTCGAGAAGTGGGGAGTTGCTACTGCTTTTAGCTTGGATGCTGCTACTTTCTTTATTTCAGCCTTAGCAGTATTTTGTATCACTACCAAGGAAAAAGGAAGTTTTAAAGTCGGTGATATTATTCACCTAGGAAAAGACGTAGTCAGTGAAGTTAAGAGATCCTTCGTCTGGGAATTTCGCGAGGGGGTAAAATATATCTTTAACTCCAATGAGACAAAATACGCTTTCAAAATGTTCTTATTCCTTTTCGCCTATATTGGCGGATTATATGTTGTCTTTATCCGTTTTATTCAGGAAGTCCTATCTTCGTTAACTACTGATTTAGGTTTTGTTACGGTCGCCTTAGGTACCGGCATCTTCCTAGGGTCTTTAGTCTATGGGCGGATTGCTGATAAGTTTTCAGTAAAGAAAGTTATAAACTTAAGCTTACTAATTACTTCGTTATATCTTATATTCTTTGTTGTGTCCTTACGGGCCTTCCCTCAGACGCTCTATGCAATAATTCTGGCTTGCGTCTTGGGAATAATTACTTCTCCGGTATTTGTAGGAATAAATGCCTTGATACACAAAGAGAGCGATCAAAAGGTCTTAGGAAGAATCTTCAGCGGTTTAGAATTTACTTCTCACTTAGGATTTCTAATCTCGATGTTTATTTGTTCAGCCCTAGCTGACTTCTTCAATCCCTTTACAATCATAGTATCGCTTGGTATAATTGGATTCTTTTTATCAACCATATTTGTATTTACCCATGATTAAAGTAGCTGAACATAAAGAACCTCAGCATAATTTACCCAGCGAGAAGTTTCTTAACCCTTCTAAGCTTTACCTTCCTTTATCTCAACATACCGGAACCCCTTCTCTGCCTTGCGTTAAGAAAGGGGACCAAGTCAGTGAAGGAGAGGTAATTGCTAAAGCCAGTGGAGCAATCTCAGCACAGCTGCACGCCCCAAAAAAAGGAAAAGTTATCGACATTGCTAATTGGTATCACCCAACCCTAAAAAGAGCTCCGGCAATCATCATTCAATGCCAAGATGAACAAAAAAATTATTCTTTACGTAAAGATAGGGATATTGAACTATTAACTAAAGAGAAAATATTAGAGACTGTAGCCGATTGTGGTCTAGTCGGTATGGGCGGAGCTGCTTTTCCAACCCACGTAAAGCTAAATCCGCCGAGGAAGATCGATACCCTAATAATCAATGGTTGTGAATGTGAGCCTTATCTAGCCTGTGACTACCGCTTAATGGTAGAGAATATTAATGAAATATTCAAGGGGATTAAACTAATCTGTAAATTAATCAACCCTAAAGAAATAATCTTTGCCATCGAAGAAAATAAACCAGCGGCGATAAAAAAAGTTAACCTCCTTATTAATACCAAAAAGTTTGCTTTACCACCAATACGGTCTTTTATCTTAAATACTGCTTACCCTCAAGGAGGAGAAAAGCAGCTTATCCAGGCAATAATCAAGAAAAAAGTTCCACCGGGAAAACTCCCCTTTGAGCTAGGCTGCCTGGTCCATAATGTTGCTACTTGCTTTGCAATCTATCAAGCTGTTTACCTAGCTAAGCCTCTGGTTGAAAGACTGGTTAGCTTCTGCGGCGATGCTCTCAAGAGCCCAAAGAATATCTGGGTGAAAATCGGAACAACTTTAGAAGAACTAGTTGATAAGAAAATTCTAGAGTTTAAAAAAGAGCCTAAAAAAATTATCTGTGGCGGTCCAATGATGGGAGTTGCCCTGGGAGCTCTGGACTATCCGATTCTTAAAAACGCTGGTGGCTTCCTATTTCTGACTGATCAGGTTGAAATGCCAGAAGAGGAGACCTGCCTACGCTGTAGC
The DNA here is from genome assembly GCA_964536195.1 of uncultured Planctomycetia bacterium. Lineage (GTDB taxonomy): Bacteria > Omnitrophota > Gorgyraeia > Duberdicusellales > 4484-171 > Susulua. Next base: position 2,462 of record CAZHVO010000009.1, on the reverse strand, counting down.
CGCTGTGTTGATACCTGCCCAATGGATCTTCTACCCTTAGAGTATGTAAAACGGGTTAAGAAGGGAGAATATGCATCGTTGTCTGAGTTTAACATAAGCGATTGTATTGAATGCGGGTGCTGTAGCTATGGTTGTCCGGCCGGAATACCTATTGGCCATTACATAAAAACAGGAAAGAGCTATGACCTTAATAGTAAGTAATCCACCACACCTAAAATCAAAGGTAGATACACCTTTTCTTATGAAGCATGTACTAATAGCTCTCTTACCGACAGTGGTTGCTTCAATACACTTCTTCGGAATAAGAGCTGCTATGCTTATTGCAAATTGCATATTAAGCGCGATGGCCACCGAAAGAATAATTTTGCTCTTGCGCAAGAAACCTTTAGCAATGAATGATTATAGCGCAATTGTAACCGGCTTACTCCTGGCTCTTACTCTTCCGCCCTCTCTACCTTGGTATGTTGCCAGTTTAGGTTCAATAATTGGCATTAGCATAGGAAAACATATCTTCGGTGGGTTAGGCGCAAACATCTTTAATCCGGCCTTAATCGGCAGGGCTTTTCTTATGGCTGCCTATCCTAAAATGCTTACTACTTTTATAAAACCGAGCTCAGTCGATGCTATAAGTTCGGCTACGCCACTGGTTTTGAGAAAATTTAGCCAGGTGATAACACCTACTTCAGCCTTATTTTTTGGTAAGGTTTCAGGAAGTTTAGGCGAGACCTCGGCAATTTGTTTAATCATCGGGGGACTATATCTTTTAATAAGAAAAGTTGCTGGTTGGCGCATTCCTTTAAGTTTACTGCTTACCACAACTATTACTTCGGCAATCTTCTTTTTCCTTAACCCTAGCTGGGGTTCGATCTGGTTTCATCTATTCGCTGGCGGTTTACTACTAGGAGCTTTCTTTATGGCTACTGATCCGGTTACCACTCCAACTACTAAGAGAGGAAGGTACATCTTTGGCATTGGCTGCGGAGTGCTGACAATGATAATAAGATATTTTAGCGGATTAGGCGAGGGAGTTATGTATTCAATCCTCTTTATGAATGCCCTAACACCTTTAATTAACCGTTACACAAAACCGAGGAGGTTTGGGACTTGAGAGAAGTAGTTAGAATAACCTCAGTGCTAACCTTGGTTTGTCTTATCTGCGCACTCCTGCTCTCAGTTGTTTATAGCTTAGCTAATAAAAAAATTGAGATAAACAAAGAGAGGCGGCTCGAAGAAGCATTAACCACCTTAGCTCCCCAAGCAGCAAGGATAGAGGAAATCACTATCGAGGAAGAAATAATATATAAACTCTTTGATCAAGGGAAACGTTTAATCGGTTACGGCTTCATAGCAACTGGTCAAGGTTATCAAGGCAAGATAAAAATGCTAGTAGTTAGTGATAAGTCCTTGGAGTACCTCGAGGGCATTGAAGTTGTAGAATCTTTAGAGACCCCAGGGCTTGGCGCAAAAATCCAGGAAGATCTTTTTAAAAGTCAATTTGAGAATTTAAATATCAAGGAAGAGATGACTTGCCTAAAAGGCCAGGCAGAAAAAAAGAATCAAATAAAAGCAATTACCGGTGCAACAGTTTCTTCCCGGGCAGTAGTGAATATCTTAAATAGCAAAATTAAAGTGATCAGGGAACTTCTCAACAAGAAGTAATTTTAGGAGAAAAAAGTTATCGTGAAAGATTTTATTAAAGGTTTATGGAAAGATCATCCGGTGTTTCGCCAACTCCTTGGTATGTGCCCGGCCTTAGCTGTAACTACCTCGGCAATAAATGGAATCTCTATGGGGCTGGCGGTAATCTTTGTCTTGTTCTTCTCCTCACTAGTAGTCTCATCAATCAAAAAAATAGTTCCTCACCAGGTACGTATTGCAGTTTATACTGTAATCATTGCGACCTTTGTTACAATCGTCGATTTATTCCTAAAAGCCCAATTCCCGGAAATCAGTCGGGCCCTAGGGCCTTATGTTCCCTTAATTATTGTTAATTGTATTATCCTTGGTCGCTGTGAGGCATTTGCTTCTAAGAGTAGCATTACAAGTTCTTTACGCGATGCTTTAGGTATGGGTATTGGCTTTACCTGGGGTTTATTGATCTTAGGCTCAATCCGGGAAATTTTTGGGGCCGGAACTATCTTAGGGGTAAAGATAATGCCGGCAAATTATAACCCTTTAGTTGTAATGATTCTTCCGGCAGGAGCATTTTTGGTCTTAGGTCTCCTAGTGGCTTTAATGAATAAAATTGAAGAGTAAGAAATGAAGGATTTACTTTTAATATTTATCTCAACGCTCTTAATAAATAATCTTGTTCTCTCCTACTTCTTAGGCATCTGCCCATTTTTAGGAGTCTCCGGTAAAATTGAATAAGCCTTTGGCATGGGTATGGCTGTTACGTTTGTAATGACCCTGGCTACTAGTATTGGTTGGCTCATCTATAACCTTATCTCGCTTAAGTTTGG